>DATNJO010001124.1:0-3655 GCA_035603895.1 Pyrinomonadaceae bacterium | reverse complement strand
ATGAAATTCTCGGGGACATAACAGAGATTCCGGCAGCGGAAATTCCGCCACATGACGTTCTACTTGCAGGATTCCCTTGTCAGCCGTTTTCAATTGCAGGTGTTTCCAAGAAAAATGCTTTAGGTAGAGCCCATGGGTTTCGCTGCGAGTCGCAAGGCACTCTCTTCTTCGATGTGGCGCGGGTGATCCAACACCACCGGCCGCGCACTTTCCTGCTGGAAAATGTCAAGAACCTGGTGAATCACGACAAGGGTAAGACGTTTCGGGTGATCCACGACACACTCAAGAATGACCTTGGCTATCAGTTGCATTGGAAAGTCATTGATGCAAAAAGTTTTGTACCGCAGCATCGTGAGCGCATTTTCCTCGTGGGATTCCGTGATCAGAATCCTTTTACCTTCGATGATTTAGTACTGCCGTCAGCCTTCGATGGTCCCAAATTGGGCCAGGTACTTCATCCTGAGGATGGAACAGAGGAGCCGGAAGGTCATTACACCAAGGGTCACAAAGCGCGGGTTTCAGAAAAATACACGCTCACAAATCATCTTTGGCGATATCTTCGCGACTATGCCGAAAAGCACAGACAGGCCGGCAACGGTTTTGGCTTCGGTCTCTTTGGACCAAAAGACGTTGCACGCACACTTTCTGCGCGCTACTACAAGGATGGATCTGAGATTCTCATCAAGCAGCGCGGCCGCAATCCTCGGCGTCTGACTCCACGCGAGTGTGCGCGGCTGATGGGCTTCGACGAACAAGGCAAGTCAGAATTCAGGATCCCGGTTTCAGATACTCAGGCATACAAGCAGTTCGGCAACTCTGTGGTGGTTCCAGTTGTTAAAGTTGTTGCACGTCACATGGCTCCGTGGATTCTTGACTGGCCGGCCGCATCCATCTATACCCAAATGCAGTTACCGATGTATGCCTGATGTTGTTGATCCCCAAACACGAAGCCGGATGATGTCCGGAATTCGCGGCAAAGACACGAGACCGGAACTCGTTCTTCGTCGTGCGTTGCACCGACTTGGCTTTCGCTATCGTCTGCATGTGCCATCTTTACCGGGGAAACCCGACATGGTCTTTCCCAAGCAACGCGCCATCATTCAGGTTCACGGGTGTTTCTGGCATTTGCACGACTGCCATCTGTTCAAATGGCCCTCATCACGCGTTGCTTTCTGGCGCTCCAAAATCACGCGCAATCGGGAGAAGGACGCGGAAACATTCTACGCATTGACCCATGCAGGCTGGCGAATTCTTACGGTGTGGGAATGCGCGTTCAAGGGAAAAACTCGCCGAACTGAGGACGAAGTCGTTTCGTATGCAGCTGACTGGCTCGTCTCCGGTAGTGGCAACATGACCTTACAAGGACGAACTGATGGCCGCTCTTGCTGATCTCACCGATTGGATGGATGAGCATACCGGGCCTCACATTGTCTGGTATGTTAAGCGACTTGCCGCAAACGACACCCTTGCCACGGGGGCTCATCAGGCGGGTCCATACATTCCAAAAGAGTTTCTCTTCGAAGTCTTTCCTTCCCTCAATCGACCAGATGCCGAGAACCCGGACAAGCGTTTCGAGTTACGCGTCGATTCCCACCCCGACGCGCGGGAAGTGCGCGCGGTCTGGTACAACAACAAGCTGCGAGGCGGCACTCGCAACGAAGCAAGACTTACTAATTTCGGTGGTGGCAAGTCAGCGTTGCTGGATCCCGAAAGCACGGGGTCGATAGCTATATTTGCTTTTCACCGCGGTGCTGATGGAGAGGCGTCTGTATGCTACGTCTGGGTATGTGACCATGAAACTGAGGAAGATGCAGTTGAAGACCGAATTGGTCCGGTTGAGCCAGGTCACTCGGTTATATGGAGTGTCGACGAGAGCGAATCGTCAACGACCATTCCTCCGTCATCACGGGCAAGTTGCTGGCTATCTTCTGAGGAGATTCCTTCAACCTGGTTAGTTAAATTTCCGACCGCAACAGAAATTATCCGTTACACAATCAATCTTTGTCCGGGAGATGGCTTAACTGTAGATAAGCGACTGCTGCAGCGGCGCGCTTGCGAATTTGAAATTTTTCGTAGTGTCGAAGAAGCGATCGAATTACCACTCATACAAACCGGGTTCTACACCATCGAAGAGTTCGTGGCGCGCGCTCAAAGCATCCTTCAGCGGCGGAAGGCTCGATCCGGGCGTTCGCTCGAGCTTCACATACGTGAAATTTTCCTGGAAGAAAATCTGCGCGAGGGTGAACATTTCCAACACCAAGCGGAATCTGAACCGGGCCGTCGTCCGGATTTTCTTTTTCCTTCGGCACCTGCTTACCGAAATCCTGAGTTCCCTGACGCCTGGCTGCGGATGCTCGCCGTAAAAACAACCTGTAAGGATCGGTGGCGTCAAATACTTAATGAAGCTCGCCGTATCGAACGCAAACATTTATTAACTCTGCAGGAAGGCGTCTCTGAAAGTCAGTTCAGAGAAATGTCAGAGGCGCAGGTACAGCTGGTAGTACCCGGCCCACTAATCAAATCTTATCCAGAGACTATTCGTCCTCATCTCCAAACTCTGGAAAGTTTCATCGGCGACGTGCGGTTGCTGAATCTAAGTTAAAACTGCGAGCCAAACAGGATCGGGGCAGGATCAAAGTATCTTTACCACTACTCGGGTTTAACTCTCAGTTGTGGACACACGAGACAGAACTCGGTAGCATAGCGCAGTTCCTCGCACAGCTATGGCCCAGACTGCTCAGACATATCTCAAGGACGCATTTGATAACGTTCTGTCGAACTACCTGCGCGCCAGACGAAAGCCGTTTGGACGCGAGGCCGCGTTGTGGAGAGTATTCGATGAGCTTTTCAAACAGCTTGAAGCTTACGTAAACAATCGTCTCACGTTGAGGATCAAATGGAGTGTCGGTAAGGGAGACTGGGCTCGCGTGCCCTGGATCGCCATAGCCGATGAACGTGAGACCAAAACCACCCGGCATGGCGTCTATCTCGTCTATCTCTTTCGTGAAGATCTCTCCGGCGTTTACATCGCACTAAACCAGGGAATTGGTCTATTGATGGAGGAGCAGGGGGCACCGGCGAGTAGACGCATATTACGCGAACGCGCCGAACAGCTTCGGCGCCATATACCTGCACTTCGAACTCTTAAAAATGCCGGTTTCTCGATCGACAATAGCATTGATCTTCATACTACTGGTAACCTGGAAAAGAACTACGAAGCTTCGATTGTGAGTTACAAGCTCTATCGCAGAGGCGAGATTCCGAATGACGCAAAACTGCTAAATGATCTGGAACAGCTTCTCACCGCTTATGACGAGTATTTGCAACGACAACCGTTCCTGACGGTACATGCCCCCACCTTGAAAAGCGGGGGCACTCCGCCACAGAAACATGCTGAGCTCTTGTCAGCCACTCAAGAGGTAATTTCTTACATCGCGAATAGGGGTTTCGTTTATGCGCCGTGGCAAATCGCCCAGTACATCACTGCCGTACGCACAAAACCTTTCCTCATCCTGGGTGGTGTTAGCGGCACTGGCAAGTCAAAACTGGCAGCAATGGTTGCAGAAGCAACAGGAGGAGTATCGAAGTTGCTGCCTGTTCGGCCCGACTGGACCGACAGTTCAGAAGTGCTCGGCTACTCAGATCTCGAAGATAA
>DATNJO010001123.1:0-2910 GCA_035603895.1 Pyrinomonadaceae bacterium | reverse complement strand
CGGCAGACGCAAAGACGTGCACCCGGTGATGTATGTGCTGGCCGCGGTGGCGATTGCGCTGTTGTGGCTGGAACACACCTGATTTACAGAGGTTCTATGAAATTCATCGCTCTTTGTTTGCTTTTATTAATGTGCGGTACGGCTGCGGGACAATCCCAATCCCCGTCTCCTACACCTCCCGACAAGCGCGGCCTCGGAATCGAGAGCGCAACTCCGACTCCCGGCGCGCAAACGTCGCAACAACCGCGCGAAGCAAAACCCGAGCTCGTTCTGCAAACTGGTTACAACAACATCTTCGGCGCGACTCGCTTCGTGTTCAGTCCCGACGGGAAACTCCTCGCAACCGGAACATTTCGCAGCAACACGATCAAACTCTGGGAGGCTGCGACAAATCGCAAACTCCGCGATCTTTCGAGCAGCGGCCAAACTGCGCCCGGTCTCGCACCGTCGATCGCTTTCAGCCGCGACAGTCGTCTCATCGCGGCTTCAGCAGCAGACAATTCAGTCAAAGTCTGGGACATCAACAGCGGCCGCGAAATGTTAACGCTGACTGGTCCACAAGGAACGATCAGCGCCGGATTCGGCGTGTACTTCATCGGTTTCGCTTCAGACAACCGTCTCGTGACAGTCAGCGATGCCGCGCGAGTTTGGGATTTGAACACAGGACGCGAACTGCGCACACTGGAATTGAGTTCGCCCGCGCCCGCTGGTTACACCGGCGGCGATGCTGGAATAGCCATCTCTCCCGACGGTACGCAGTTCGTCATGCTTGACGACGATTCCGAAGCTCACGCGCGAGTGATCGATCTGTCGAGTGGACGCGAAGTGCGCCGCGTGAAGTTGTCAGACAAACGCGTCGACACGATCAATTTTGCGTTTACACC
Source organism: Pyrinomonadaceae bacterium (assembly GCA_035603895.1). Classification (GTDB taxonomy): domain Bacteria; phylum Acidobacteriota; class Blastocatellia; order Pyrinomonadales; family Pyrinomonadaceae; genus PSRF01. Next base: position 2,026 of record DATNJO010001123.1, on the reverse strand, counting down.
TGACGGGCGTGTGCTCGCGGCTGGCATTATCGAAAAGCGTTTGAAGTTTTGGGACGTGACCGGCGGCAAAGAACAGAACCTGGGTCCAACAACCAAAGACTACAGCCAGGTCAAATTCAGCCGCGACGGTCGCTTGCTCGCGTTGTCGGAGAACTACGTCGTTAAGATTTGGGACGTGGCCAGCGGTCGTGAGTTAACGCAGTTGAAAGTCCCAAACAGCGGCGCATTTGTGACGCAGGCTGACGCGTTCATGGCTTTCAGCGAAGATGGCAAGCGAATCGCGACGGGCGGTTTCGATACCGACACGATTATCTGGGAAACCGAAACGGCGAAGCGCGTTTCGAATCTCACCGGACGCACAAACATGGCTTACAACGTTGAGTTCAGCGCGGATGGAACACAGCTCTCGTCCGGCGGCCGCACGCGTTGGGACCTGCGCACTGGTAGCGGGTTGAGGATCATTCCGGCCTCGGCGTCGTCAGAGAAAACGTACGGAGTTCCGAGTCCCGACGGCCGTGTGGTGGCGGTGATGAAGCCAAACACGAGCGCAGTTTCGCTGGTCGAAACGCCGAGTGGCCGGCAGTTGTTCGCGCTTACGCCGTCAGGTGATGCCGGTGTTGTCGAAAAGATGCGATTCAGTGCAGACAGCAACGTGCTCGCGGTGGTCCACGGCGCGGTGGAAATGGGACAAGTGCCGACTGGTCCAACATCCTACATGCGCGGCAGCCAGGTGAAGTTATGGGACGTGAAGACCGGCCGCGAACTGCGATCGCTGGCAGTGAATGAGTTGCCAAACGAAGCCGACTTCACTCCTGACGGGCGCGTGGCCGCGACGATTGGAGCGATGGGCCAGATCTCGCTTTGGGATGTGCAGTCGGGAAGCAAGTTGCGCGATCTGACAAGCTCGCCGATGGCCTCGTTCACGCCGCCGCAGATCAAGCCGGGGCAGATGCCGACGATGCCTAACATGGCGGACATCGCTGCAATGATGACGAATGTGATGGGCACGATGGCTGCGGGAACGATGGGCCGTACCGTAACGTCGCTTGCTTTTAGTCCTGACGGAAAAATTTTGGTCACGGGTGGCGTTGAGTCGAAGGCCAACATCGATATTGCCGCGATGATGAGTGGCGCGATGAGTGGTAAACGTCAGAAAGGTTCGAAGACGCCCGATCCGCAGGACCTGATGAAAGATTTGAAAGTGGAAGCTGTTGGGCAGGTGCAGATTTGGGACGTGGCTTCAGGCCGCGAGATTGGCAACTTGAAAGGTCACGGGCGCGCTGTGGGCAAAGTCGCGTTTAGTCGTGATGGCAAACTGCTCGCAACCGGCGGCACTGACAACACGATCAAGATTTGGGACCTCGCCGCGAAGCGTGAACTCGCTACGCTAACCGGCCACACCGCGAATATCGAATCGCTCGACTTTAGTCCTGACGGCCGCTTGATCGCGTCGGCGGGTGAAGATGGCAGCACGTTTCTTTGGGACACAAAAACGGGCGAGCATTTGTTGACGCTGATCTCGCTCGACGATGGTGGCGAGTGGATGGTCATCACGCCGCAGGGATTGTTCGACGGTACGCCTGTTTCGTGGAACCAGATCCTTTGGCGTTACAACCAGGAGACTTTCAACGTTGCGCCGATCGAATGGTTCTTCAACGAGTTTTACTATCCGGGTTTGCTGTCGGATATTTTCGCGGGCAAGCGGCCCCGCGTTGCGCTGGACGTTTCGAAGAAGGATCGACGCCAACCGATCGTGAAGTTGTCCGTAGTGGGCCAGCAGCCTGATGCCGCGATTGCCTCGCGAACGATCAAAGTAAAAATCGACGTTACTGACGCTCCGGCCGATAAAGATAACCCGCAAGGTACGGGCGCGCGCGATGTGCGTCTGTTTCGCAACGGCTCGCTGGTGAAGGTTTGGCATGGCGATGTGTTGAAAGGTCAGCCTTCGGTATCACTCGAGGAAGAGATCACGGTTACGGCCGGGCCAAATCGGCTCGTGGCTTATGCGTTCAATCGCGACAACGTG
>DATNJO010001122.1:0-4920 GCA_035603895.1 Pyrinomonadaceae bacterium | reverse complement strand
GATCTCAGGATGTACCGGAACCTTTCAAACTTGCTGATGAAAAAGATGAGATATCAGGGCCATCGCGCGGAAGTCGTGCAGATGGCTAACACTCAGGTAAAGGTCGTCCAGACGTTATTACATTTGGCCGAGGACCGGTGCGGAAGTGACAATTTCAAAAGCCATGAACACCTGCGTATTCCGGGAGCCCTCGACCAGACAGAACTCGGCTTATACGCAGGCATCCATCGAGAAACTGTGAATCGGGAATTGAAAGACCTCAAGGAGCAGGATTTGATTGACTTCAGTGGAAGCAAAAGTGGCACTCGAATTCAGATTATGAAGCGAAGTGAGCTTCAGCGGATCACGCAAACACCACCACCCGCTTCAAAACGAAGCCAAAAAAGTTGAGGCCGCCGCGCGAAGCTTGAGTCCTCCGAGCGTTGTTCAATTTCAGCAATAATTTTTCCCAGGAATTTGAATCCCCAAAGTGATGCACCTCACATGAAATCACTTCACGTGATCGTAGTCACATCTACTTAGCTCGAAATGTATTGGCACAATCCTTGCCGCTTACGACGCGAACAAGGGGGTGGACCAAGTAAAGTTGAACTGATCAGATCTATTAAGCCCTAAGGAGGGGCTCTATCATGGACCTGCACTACCCGTCCGTTCGCTACATCTTCGCGCCTCCTTCCAACTTGCGTGCGTTAAGAAACCTGTTCTTATTGGTCGGGTTTCTCGTGCTATCGCTGTTGACTCCTGGATTGTCCATCGGGCAACAGCGCGTGGCGCCGGCATCGACGGCCGACGACCGCAACGGGGCTTCACCTCAGAATCCGAGACAGGCGAACTCAACCGACGTTCAAAACCCTGCGGCAACGCCAAACCAGAAAGCCGACGTAATCAAGCAACGCCTTATCGCCGCTGTGGAACAAGCCCTCCATAGCCGGCCTCAGGACAATCCGGACCTTATCGAACCGGCTCTTGCAGGTGTTCACCTGCTCGATCTCACGGTAGATGAAAAACAACATGAGATTGTCCTGAACTTCACGCAGCAGATACTGAACTATGACATGGGTGCTGAACTCGAATCCGTCTTGCAGCACATACTTTCAAAAGCGGGTGACGTTGAGCTTGACTGGAATGACGTGAGTTACAAAGTCCTGATCGACGGAACACCGATACGAGATATCGTCTCGCCGTTTGTGGACCAAGTCGTATCGGACGCGCGAGCTGCCGCTGTCAAAAATCCCGATCAGGAACTACAAGCGCAGAGTAGTACTAAGAAAGGCTCGCTATCTGGAAAGCGGATTGTCATTAGTCCGGGGCACGGCTGGGTATGGGGCGAAAGTGCCCGCGCCTGGAGATTACAACGTAGTCATTTCCAGGGAATAGTAGAAGACTTTGTAAACGCTGAAATCGCGATGTCCCTCAATGAGGAACTTGAGTCAACCGGGGCCACCATCTCACCCACCCGCAACATGAGTAAGAGTGCCGGCACCGGGGATACAGGACATCCGAAGTGGGAGGAAGGCGCAAAGTATCACCTTCGTGCCCAGGGAGCCCCGACTTCTGTCTATAACATAGGCTCCACTGACGAAGCCAAAGACATTACCAGCCGGCCACTCTATGCAAATCACGTTGGTGCGAATTTGATGGTCAGCATCCACAATAACGCTAGTAAAGCGACTGGAACTGAAACCTGGTACGACAACGCCAACGGTCAGCAAACCGAGAGTAAGAAACTCGCGACCATCGTTCACAACAAAGTAATCAAGGCAATAAAGGAACAGTTTGATAAGAATTGGAAAGACAGAGGCCTTAAGTCCTGTAGCGAATGTAAGGGAGAAAATCGCTTCGCAACGAGACCGGCGATTCTCCTTGAAATCGCATTCATGGACACGCCCACTCCGGACAACGCAGCGCTGCGCAACGAGAAGTTCAAGAAGCTCGTCGCTACCGCAATCAAGGAAGGCATTGAAGAATACTACGGCGTTACAACTCCGACTGGCAGTTTCTCGCTGTCGTCAGTGACGCCTTTTACGGCAACCATTACTCAAGGCTCGAAAGTTTCATTCACTGTTGGCGTGAAGAGTAGCGGCGGCTTTAACAGCAAAGTTGAATTGGCCGCGAAGAACCTGCCCGGTAATCGCGTCATAACCGGTACTGGTTGGGAACCGGCATCCGTGACACCAGTTGCGAATGGGACGGCGTTTTCTACGTTCATTCTGGCAACTGACACCAAGACGCCGGTCGGAACTTTTAATATCAGCCTGGAGGCAACCAGTGGTGGAGTTACACGCAAGACAACGGTACAGCTAATTATAAAGGCTGCTCCGAAGCAAGCGCCGATTTTCACCGTGACAACGGCAGGTGCGTTTACACAAACGATTGTGCAAGGCTCGAAAACAGCCTTCATCATTGCGGTTACGAGTATTGGTGGCTTCAAAGGCGCCGTGCAGATGTCCGCCAAGAATCTGCCAGGAAATCGGGTCGTATCGGGAACTGGTTGGCAGCCGGCAACGGTGACACCCGCCGCGAACGGCTCTGCCAATTCCACCTTCATACTTGCGACTGACTCAAAAACGCCTGTGGGAACTTTCAATGTGAGCTTGGAAGGAACGAGCAACGGAGTAACTAAGAAAACCACAGTGCAGGTGATCGTAAAACCTGTTCCGAAGCCAGTACCAACATTTACGATCGCAACCTCTTCAGGTGCTAAACAGGCCGTTAAACAGGGTTCCGTAGTTAGTTTCAAAGTCGCCGTAAAAAGCATTGATGGTTTCAAGAGCAGAGTATTTTTTGCTACCAAGGGTCTTCCTGGAAACAGAGTGATAGCAGGTACACGGTGGGAGCCGGTGTCGATTCTTCCGGCTACGAACGGAACGTCCTTCGCCTGGTTCAGGTTGGCTACAGATAGGAAGACGCCGGTGGGAACCTTCAAGATAGACTTGGAAGGAAGCAGCGGCGGGGTGACGAAGCGAACCACTGTGCAGCTGACCGTCAAGAAAAACTGAGGAGTAAAGAAGGCACGATCGTCACTGTCATGAGCGTTTTGTCCATTGAAGCCCGGTCTGAGACCGGGCTTCAGAGTATTCGATAGTGACGTGAAGCGGTGTTCCCAAAGCGGCTATGGGGTTTAGGTACGCCGGCGCGCTCGGCAATTCACAATAGGCAAAGGCTCACACGGAAATGCAACTGTTTACTGAGACAACTAACTCATCAGATGGATGCTTTAGGAGGTCATTTAGGCATACTAGTAACCGTAGGTGACTTTTCCTCAAGAACGAAAGGAACTGTTACTCGCCATCCTGTTCTCGTATTAGATAGAAGTCGGTTAGAGCGAATGTGCGTTTTATCGACTGAGGACAGGGCGCATAATCTGGCGCGTTGGTTTTATCAGGCCAAACCTGGTGTTGCACTCGCAGAGTTTTGTTAGTTGCACAACTTTATAGGTGAAGCGGGGTGAATCACGCGAGATGACGGAGCAGGATGTCCACAAAGGCCTGGACAACTTAGCCTGGCCGTGAAATTTGGGAGAGGGTCACTACCTTCGCCATCCCAAGACTCGGGACAATGGTTACGATGTTATCCAAAAGAAGCCAGCGTTCTTTTGAGGATCGGGGAAACCCAATGTCATTGTTGTGATAGGCTACGCTTTTCGAAAACCGCAAAGATGTTGTTGGTCTAATTGCATGATGCGAATCGCTTGATTGACTCCGCGGCCAAACACGAACAACTCAACGGCCTCACTAACTGCTACTGCCCTATTCTCTGAGGTGGCACCTTCGGAAAAATCGAGAGCTTTCTTGAGATTCACGCTAAAAAAGCCAAGTAAGAAGGCTTTTTGGCCCAGGTTCAACGCGCCATCAATGGGTGTTGCTGATGCGTGATGGTTGTGAGGTCAGAATAGATTTTATTAGTCATTTGCTGGTTGGAATATACGTCTACCTTCACTTCATGCCCGTCGCTTACGCTTTTTATGCTACGTATCCTTACAGGCAGTTGAAAGAAGTTCGCACATTTCATTAAGCCTAAGTGAAGGCGACCCCCAGACCGGTATGCTAGGGGCCATTCTTTATCAGTAAGTGTTCGGAACAAAGTCTTGAACATAGTAGCGCCATAACCTTTATACGAGGCCATAGGCGCAACTAAGTCCTTCCGCATGAAGTTGACTCCAGTTCCGGTAAACCCCCAAGCCGGATGTATCTCGAAAACATGATGGGGATTACTTGGATGAACCGGGCCGCCGCTATGGCCTTCGTCCCACACTCTGAGGTATCCAAAGAACGTGACTGGCTTATTCTTTAGTAACGCCAACTGCGCTTTTCCGTTGCCAGCATTTGTGTTCGGCAGTTCAGCAACGATTCCCCATTGAAAACTAGAGGTTTCCGGTTGGCGCTTGTAACCAGTAACCCCAAAAGTTGACTTTTTGTTTTAACCGACATAATCTCACGCCGCTCTAATCGAAGGCTGCCCCGAGCCTCTGCGTCCTCGTACACTCGTTTTAGCGGCTGAGTCAATCTACTCAAGTATTGGTTAGCGCATTTCTCCGCAATTTTTGCGGAGAGCACACATCGTCCATGCAACAACAAGGCGATTCAAAGTCGAAGACACGGCCAGTGGCGCAAGCCGATCCTGCGGCGCCTCTTTTAACTATAATACCGAGATGGCTAATCATAGTTATCACAGTCTGTGCGCTTCTTCTGCTGGTTAGTTTCCTCGTCGCAGGTTCTTTTTGGCCCCAACTCTTTCAACACAATACAGCGAAATTCTTTGTTTGTACGATGCTGGCCTTCTGCTTTTCCATCGCCATGTTCGTTATCTATCCTCAGGAGATCCGAATAAAAAAGATTCCAGGCATTAATCTGGCCGTCGAAGTTGTGGGACCCCCAGCGCTGTTTTTGGTCGCGCTGCCATTGCTTTGGCACTTTTATC
>DATNJO010001121.1:0-4600 GCA_035603895.1 Pyrinomonadaceae bacterium | reverse complement strand
AAGAACCCGCCATCGACGCGATTCCGGCGATCGTCATCGATCCGAAAGGCGACCTCAGCAATTTAATGCTGACCTTTCCGAATCTCTCGCCTGAAGATTTTGCGCCCTGGACCAACGAAGGCGAAGACGCCGCGCAGAAAGCACAACTCTGGAAAGACGGCCTCGCAAGTTGGGGACAGGATGGCGACCGTATCAAACGCTTGCGCGAAGCCGCGGAGTTTCGCATCTACACGCCCGGCAGCAACGCCGGCATCCCCGTTTCGATTCTCAAGTCGTTTGACGCGCCCAACGAAACCGTTCGACAGGACAACGAGCTACTCGCGGAACGAATCAACACCACCGCGACCAGCCTGCTCGGACTGATCGGCATCACCGCCGATCCGCTGCGCAGCCGCGAACACATTCTCATTTCCAACATTCTCAATCACGAGTGGTCCAACGGACGAAGTCTCGACATCGCTTCGCTGATTCAACAGATTCAGTCGCCGCCGATGACGAAGGTCGGCGTGATGGAACTCGACTCATTCTTTCCCGCGGGCGATCGTCTGGAACTCGCGATGGCGCTGAATCACCTGCTTGCGTCGCCGAGTTTTGCGAGTTGGATGGAAGGCGAGCCGCTCGACGTGCAACAGTTGCTCTACACGTCGGTGGGTAAACCACGGTTGTCGATTTTTTCGATCGCGCATCTGGGCGATGCAGAGCGGATGTTTTTTGTGTCGCTGCTGCTGAATCAGGTGTTGGGTTGGGTCAGAGCGCAATCGGGAACTACGAGTCTGCGCGCGATTCTCTACATGGACGAAATCTTTGGTTACTTTCCGCCCGTGGCGAATCCGCCGTCGAAGCTGCCGCTATTGACGCTGTTGAAGCAGGGACGCGCGTTTGGGCTCGGGGTTGTGCTCGCAACGCAGAATCCGGTGGACCTCGATTACAAAGGACTGGCGAACACGGGAACGTGGTTCATCGGACGTTTGCAAACCGAGCGTGATAAGGCGCGTGTATTGGAAGGTTTGGAAGGGGTCGCGGCCGGCACCGGGCAGAAGTTTGACAAGCAGGAGATGGAAGAGATGCTCGCAGGATTGTCGAACAGGATTTTCCTGCTCAACAACGTGCACGACGATGCGCCGGAAGTGTTTGAAACACGCTGGGCCATGTCGTACCTGCGCGGGCCGTTGACGCGGACACAGATCAAGACGTTGATGGATCCATTGAAATCAAAGATCACACCTTCCTCACCCGTTACAACTCAATCCCCGGCTCAAACAATTACGACGAGCGCGCCGCCCGCTCAACAGCGCCCGCAACTATCTTCGGACATAAGTCAGTACTACATTCCCGTTCGTTCAGCGCACGACGAAAACCTTTCGTACCGCCCGATGCTGCTTGGCGCCGCCGAGATTCACTACAGCAAATCCAAAACCATCGAAATGACTCAACAAGTCACGCTGCTCACCACGATCAACGATGGTCCTATTGATTTGGACTGGAACGAGGCAACGTCGATAGAGTTACCCGCTGAAGACCTCGAATCCGAACCGCAAGCCGATGCTCAATTCACTGACGTTCCGCCGAAAGCGTCGAAAGTCAAAAGCTACGCGACGTGGCGCAAGGACTTCGCAAGCTGGCTCTACCGAAATCAGCGGCTCGATTTGTTGGAGAGTCCGAGTCTCGATATCGCTTCGAATCCCGGCGAATCTGAACGCGACTTCCGTGTTCGCCTCCAACAGCTCGCGCGCGAACAGCGCGACCAAGCCGTGGAAAAGTTGCGCCAAAAATACGCGAGCAAGTTTGCGCAACTCGAAGAACGCAAGCGCCGCGCGGAACAGGCAGTCGCACGCGAGGCCGAACAAGCTAAAGATCAGAAATATCAGACTGCGATCTCGTTTGGCGCCACGCTGCTGTCGTCGTTCATGGGCCGCAAACGCGGCGGCGTGCTTGGCCGCGCGACCACCGCGGCGCGTGGGGTCAGTAGGACCATGAGACAATCGGACGACGTGGATCGCGCCGAAGAAAACGTCGCCGCAGTTTCGCAAAGCCTTGCCGATCTCGAAGCGCAATTCAGAGCTGAAGCTGAAACAATCGAGCGCTCACTCGATCCAACTACCGAACAGCTCGACACCGTGAGTTTGAAACCCACGAAAGCCAACATCAACGTCAAACTACTAACGCTGGTTTGGGCGCCCTACTGGCAAGACGCACAGGGTGAAGCCCGGCCGGCGTGGGAGTAAAAATGAAAATCCCCCTTAGGTATGGTTTGTTAACAGCATTCGGGTTCATCGCCTGGGTCCTTGTTACTCACTCATTGATCAAGAACGAGCAGTCGATCGTGTTCAGCCTTACTGGGCCTCTCTCAAGCATTCTTCACTTCGCGATGACCTATCTGGGGTTGAAGGCGCTTGAACGCGAGAAGAATGCGCCACCGCGTTTCAAAGAAGCGTTGAAGACGGGTGTTTCAATCGCGTTTGTCTACGGACTGACCGCATCTTTGTTCTTCGTCATCGCGCTTTTTGGCTTCCACGTCGACTGGCTGGCTAGTGAACCAATGGCGGAAACAACTCCGAAATCGTTGCTGCTCGTGGGCGCGTTTGCTGCCATGATCGTGGGAGCAGTGCTGTTGGGCTTGCTCTACTCAGCGGTGATCGGGTTCTTTATCGCAAGGCGAACAAGTGAAGAGTAAGACTGATCAGGGAACAAGAACAACCTTTCCAATATTCTTGCGCTCTTCTAAATAGCGGTGCGCCTTCCCGACATCGTCAAACGAGAAAGCCTGATCCACATACGGTCGGATCCATCCTTCCTCGACGCCGCGCAGAATATCTCGCATCCAGACCGCAACCTTTTCCGGCTCGTGCCATATATGCCCGAGGTTCAAACCAAACACGCCGCGATTCTTGCTGAGCATCGGCAACGGATAAAACCACGGCGATTGAAACACAGCCTTCAACATCTTCAACTTGCCGGTAAAGCCATCAGCCGATCCCGCGGAAACACCAAACATTCCGAGCCGGCCGGTATGCCGCAATGAATCGTAGCTTTTCTTCCAATGCTTGCCGCCGATCGGATCGATGATCAGATCGACGCCGCGGCCGTCGGTGAGTTGCATCAACACCGGTTGCCAATCCTGGTGGCGATAATCGATCGCGTGGTCCAAGCCACGTTCGGCGAGAAACTTGTGTTTCGATTTGCTAGCAGTGCCGTAAGTGACGGCCCCGATCTTCTTCGCGATGTCGAGCGCCGCGAGTCCGACGCCACCACCGGCGTTGTGAATCAACACGGCCTCTCCCTCGTGCAGTGAACCCATCACGACCAACAATGCATAAGCCGTCAAATAGTTCACGGGAATCGCCGCGGCCTGTTCGAACGTCAGCGAGTCGGGCTTGTCAAACACCTGCGTCGCTTTCACCGTGACGAGTTCCGATTGACCGCCAAAGCGCGTCATCGCCGCAACCGACTTTCCGACAAACGCGCTATTGATTCCCTCACCGACCGCCTCGATGACGCCGCTCACCTCGTAACCCATCACACATGGCTTCGGCGGCGAATCAGGATAGAGACCCTGGCGCGAGAGAATGTCGGCGAAGTTGAGGCCCGCCGCGCGCACTCTGATGAGAACTTCGCCTGCTCGAGGTTGTAGGTCCGGCTTCTCCTGGACCTCCATGACTTCGATGCCGCCCGTTCCGGTCGTTACAATTTGTCGCACGTCGTCATCTTAACAGTGTTAAGCTGTCGCACAAATAAATATGCGTCTCAGAACACTCGTTATCTTTGCGGTCCTGGCCCTCATGGTCTGGGCCGCCGGTTGCGCTCAGAAACAAGACTCCACCAAACACCTGACACTCGCGCTGGTGGAAGGCGTCGAAGGCGAAGCGCTCAAACAAGCGGCACTCGATTACCAGGCGCAGACCGGCGTGCAGATCAGCTTCGCGCAGTTTCCTTATCAAAATCTTTTTGAGAAAGAATTGATAGATCTCAATGCGCGCACGGCTGCTTACGATCTGATCATGCTCGACGACCCGTGGTTTCCACGTTTTGCCGGAAACCAGTTTCTGGCCGAGCTCACGCCGCTGTTGCTGAAGCGTGGAAAGAGTGAGCCTGACGCTGACTTCGTCGAGGCTTCCGTCAACGTGTGCCGGTTTCCGTACCTCCTCGGCACGCTTTACGCGCTGCCTTACGTCGGCAATTCGCAGTTGTTCTTTTATCGCAAAGATCTTTTTGAGAAGCATGGTTTGAAACCACCGTCGACGTGGGACGACGTGCTCGCAGCCGCGAAGACGATTCAGGAAAAGGAAACCGGCGCCAACGGTGGAAAGATGTACGGCTACGTCATGCGTGCGGCGCAGGGAAACGCCGCCGTCGCCGATTTCATGCCGATTTTCTGGGCTTTCGGCGCTGAAATGTTCGACCCGAGCGGTAGACCGGCCGTGAACAGTCCGGAAGGAATCGCGGCGCTCGAGTTTATGCTGGAGCTGGGCAAAGTCTCGCCGCCGGGTTATGCGAGTTTCAATGCCGACGAAGTGAGCGCGCACCTGTTGCAGGATACGGCGGCGATGTCGATCAACTGGCCCGCATGGATCGGCGCGTTCAGCGATCCCGCGAGATCGAA
>DATNJO010001120.1:0-2720 GCA_035603895.1 Pyrinomonadaceae bacterium | reverse complement strand
CGCAATAGTCTTAGCCACAAAAAGGCACAAGAAGCACAAAAGGCACAAGGCAGAAAGGTAGAAAAGTAGAAACACTCCACTACCTTTCTTTTCTTCTTGTGCCTCTTGTGCTTCTTGTGGCTAACGCTCAGGTCGCAGGTGCGGGAAGATGATCACGTCACGGATTGATTGCTTGTTGGTCAACAGCATAACGAGCCGGTCAACGCCGATGCCGATTCCGGCCGCCGGCGGCATGCCGTACGAGAGCGCCCGGATGTAGTCTTCGTCCATCAGCATCGCCTCTTCATCGCCTTTTTCGCGCTGCTTCATCTGATCCCGAAAACGTTCCAACTGTTCGGCCGGATCGTTCAACTCCGAGAACCCGTTCGCGATCTCCATCCCCGCAACGTACAACTCGAAACGTTCCGCTACGTCCGGATTGCTCGGCGACGCCTTCGAAAGAGGCGAGATCGGCTTGGGAAAATCGGTGATGAAGGTCGGCTGGATCAATCCGTGCTCGATCCGTTCCTCAAACAACTTCAGCACGTTGTCGTTGGTGACTTCATGCTCTGAATCGCCGAGACTTTCTCTCATTCCCACGCGTCGAAACGGCGCGCCAAAGTCGAGCTCCTGATCACCGAACCACACGTGCGTGTGGCCCAACACCTTGAACGCAACCGCGCGCAGCATCTGCTCGCAGAAATCCATCATCGCGTTCACGTCCGCGTAGGCCCAGTAAAACTCGAGCATCGTAAACTCGGGATTGTGACGCGTTGAGATACCTTCGTTGCGGAAGTTGCGATTGAGTTCGTAAACCTTTTCGAAACCGCCGACCAGCAGCCGCTTCAAATACAACTCGGGCGCGATGCGCGCGTAGAGATCGATATCGAGCGTGTTGTGATGTGTCTTGAACGGACGCGCCGCGGCGCCGGTTGGCAACGGCGTCAACATCGGCGTCTCGACTTCCACGTAACCATGATCGTCGAGAATGCGCCGCATCTCTTTGACCGTCTCAGCGCGGCGTTCGAAGACCTCGCGCGACGTGAGCGAATCGTCTTTATCGAGTTTCAAACTGCCTGCGATCAGATCAACATAGCGTTGGCGCTGGCGAATCTCCGGATCGTGAACGCCGTGCATCTTATCGGGCAGCGGCAAAAGCGCTTTGGAAAGAAACTGAAGCTTTTGGACGTGGATCGAAAGTTCTCCGGTTTTGGTGACAAACAGAAAACCCTCGACACCGATGAAATCGCCGTGGTCCAGCAGTTGAAACAGTTTCCAACCGTCTACTTCACCGCCAAGTTCGTCGTTGTGAACGCCGATCACGTCGTCTCTGCGGATATAAAGCTGAAGGCGCGAGATGCCATCGGAGAGATGAACGAATGCCGCTTTGCCCATCACGCGCGGCGGCGACGCGATGCGCCCGGCGAGCCGCACGCTGAAATCGTTAAGTTGACGGTTTGCGAGTTCGAGTTCTTCAGGCGACGGGCGGCCGTCGGGTGGCACCTTCGGCTCGAAAGCGCGAAACTTTTCTGCGACGGCGGTAATCGTGTCCTCGCGGCCGGGTTCGACGAGCTCGCTGCGTTCGTACTTGTTCGGATAGACATTTCCGACGAGTTCGCGCAGCGCGTCGAGATGCGCGCGCCGCGCCAGGGTTTGATCGTTCTCTTCGATGAATGGCAATGACAAGATGGCTTCTCCGAGGTAAAGCGTCGATTATGCTAGATTCTAGTCCCTAAATGAAAGATAAAATTTTAACTGCGGATTTGATGCTCGCGGAGCGCGAGCGTTTGCGGGCCGCCGGAAAGCGGCTGGTTTTTACAAATGGAGTCTTTGATTTACTCCACGTTGGCCACGTGCGTTACTTATCGCAGGCACGCGCCCTGGGCGACGCGCTCGTGGTCGCGATTAATAGCGATCGCAGTGTGCGAGAACTGAAGGGACCCGAGCGGCCGGTGTTCGATCAGGACGAACGCGCGGAGATACTGGCGGCTTTGCGCGACGTGAATTTCGTCGTAGTGTTTGACGACGTTTCCCCCCGTGGCACCATCAAAAAACTGTTACCCGACGTATTGGTCAAAGGCGGCGATTACCAGCTCGACGAGATACACGGACGTGAAGAGGTCGAGGCTGCGGGCGGCAAAGTGATCTCTTTGCCCTTCGTGCCCGGCGCTTCGACCACGTCATTACTTGAGCGCATGAAACGGGCCACAGATAACACGGACTAACACGGATGACTTCTTCTCTGTGAAAGTCCGTGGCAGAAATAATGAGTAGTTCCATTCAGCAGTCAACCACGTTGCAGCAGGCGCTGCGGCAGGTCACGGAAACACGCGAGTATAAGCAACTCGTCGCCGAGGTACGCGCAAACGCGCGTGTGATCTCGATCAGCGGGCTCGTCGCCGGTTCGGCGCGTGCACTCGCAGTCGTGGCGTTGCAACGCGAAACCGGCAAAACGTTCGCGGTCCTTTCGCAAGCGACGCGCGATCTCGAACCGTGGGAACAGGACCTGCGCTTCTGGTATTGCGCACTCGCGGGCAAGAAAACCGCGGACAACGAAGTGCTTGTCCTTCCCGCCTCCGAAACCGATCCTTACGCCGGCATCTCGCCGCACGCGCAAACACTCGAACGCCGCGCGCTCGCGCTCTGGCGTTTACAACGCCAGAGGCCGAGCTTCGTTCTGCTCACCGCGCGCGCACTCGCTCGTAAGACAGTTGGGCCAGCGGAAATCACGCGCGCTGGTA
>DATNJO010001119.1:0-3562 GCA_035603895.1 Pyrinomonadaceae bacterium | reverse complement strand
GACGTTTCGCAGTTGTCGAAGGACGAACGCGCGGACATTCGCTGCCAGAAGATTGGCTTTGTGTTTCAGGGTTTCAATCTCCTGTCACGCACGTCCGCACTGGAGAACGTTGAACTGCCGATGCTTTATCTCGGCGTCGATTCTGCGACGCGGCATCAGCGCGCGATGGAAGCGTTGGCCGCAGTCGGACTCAGCGGCCGCGAACAGAATCATCCGAACCAGTTATCAGGCGGACAGCAACAGCGTGTCGCGGTTGCGCGTTCGCTGGTAAACCATCCGGCGTTGATCCTGGCAGACGAGCCGACCGGTAATCTCGACTCGCGCACGTCAGTTGAAGTGATGGAGATCTTTCAACGTTTGAATCGTGAACGTGGCATCACGCTCGTGCTCGTTACACACGAACCGGACATCGCGCAGTACGCGCAGCGCGTTGTGGTGTTCAAAGATGGAAAGATCAAGAGCGATCAGCCGGTGACAGATCAGCGCGATGCAGCGGAAGAGTTGAAGAACCTGCCGCTGATTGAAGACGACGAGGAAGACGACGAGGAGTAAAGCGACAACGTTTTGAGTTCAGCCTTTAGGCTGCGACTGCAAGCTAAAGCTTGAACTCAAAAACGTGGAACTCAAACTGGGAATCGACAATGACTTTACTAATGATCATCCGCGTAGCTTTCCGCGCGCTTGTCAGAAACAAGATGCGCGCTGCTTTGACGATGCTCGGCATCATCATCGGCGTGTCTGCCGTGATCGCGATGGTGAGTATCGGTCAGGGCGCGTCAGCGTCTGTGCAGGCGCAGATCGAGAGCATCGGCACCAACCTGCTGTTCGTGAGTGCGGGCGCGCAGAACGTTGGCGGCGTTCGCAGCGGCACGGGCGACAGCGGTACGAACACCTTAACAGTTGAAGACCTCGAAGCGATCAAGCGCGAAGTGCCGAGCGTTTCGATGGTCACTCCGGCAATTAACGCGCGGTCGCAACTGGTCGCCGGCAACATGAACTGGAACACGTCGGTTCAGGGCGTGAGCGAGCAGTATCCCGACGTTCGCAAGTGGCAGGTGCAGAGCGGCTCGTTTTTTACGGACACCGATGTCCGCACCGCGGCGCGTGTGATAGTGATCGGACAGACTATCGCCGACAACATGTTTCCGGGAATGGATGCAGTCGGCCAGACGCTGCGTGTTTCCAATCTGCCGTTTCGCGTGGTCGGCGTGATGGTTCGCAAGGGACAGGATCAGGGCGGCCGCGATCAGGACGACATCGCGTTCGCGCCGTACACTACGGTGCAGAAGAAAGTGCTCGGCAACACGCGCGTTCAAATCGCGTATGTTTCAGCAATTACGGAAGACGCGACTTACACGGCGCAGTCGCAGATCGGCGACTTGCTGCGCCAGCGGCATAAACTGACCTCGAACGAACCGGACGATTTCACGGTCCGCAACATGACTGACGTTGCGGAAGCGGCGAACGAAACCAGTAAGACGATGACGATCCTGCTGGCGTGTATTGCGGGCGTGTCACTGCTCGTCGGCGGCATCGGCATCATGAACATCATGCTCGTGTCGGTGACGGAACGTACGCGCGAAATCGGCATTCGCATGGCGATTGGCGCGCGCTCGTCAGCAGTGCGCAGTCAGTTTTTGATCGAGTCGATCGTGTTGAGTCTGACCGGCGGATCGATTGGCATTCTGCTCGGCATCGGATTGTCGCTGGCGATACCGGCAATGCTCGGTTGGCCCACGCTTGTCTCGATGATGGCGATTGTCGGCTCAGTTCTCTTCTCGGTCGCGGTGGGCGTGTTCTTTGGTTACTACCCGGCGCGCAAAGCCGCGTCGCTCGATCCGATCGAAGCGCTGCGCTACGAGTAAAGCCACAAAGAGGCACAAGAAGCACAAGGAAGCATAGAAAGGGTTAGTTCAGACCGGTTTTTGCTTGTGCCTTTTGTGCTTTTTTGTGGCTGGGTTAACATGCGCCGCATGAAGCGACTCGTCATTGTTCTTTTAATAGTCACCTTATTTAGTTTTCCGGTTGCACCAGCTCAGCAACGGCCATCATCCGCTCAAACAAAGCGTCCGCGACTCGTGTTGCTTATGGTCGTCGACCAGTTTCGCTACGACTACCTCGAGCGCTTCGGCGATCTGTTTGGCCCAAACGGATTCAAACGGTTGTTGCGCGACGGCGCGTCGTGGACACAAGCCAATTACGATCACACGCCGACTTACACCGCGCCAGGTCACGGCACGATGATGACCGGCGCTTTTCCCGCTGAAACGGGGATCGTCGGCAACGAGTGGATCGATCGCGCCAGCGGAAAACGCATCACAAGCGTTTCAGACGACAACGTAAAACTCCTGGGCAGCGGCGATCCTAAGGAACCACCAGCCAGTCCGAACCGCCTCTTGAGCTCAACTGTCGGCGACGAACTACGGCTCGTCACTAACGATCGCTCGAAGGTGATCGGAATCTCTCTTAAAGATCGCTCCGCGATCCTGCCCGCCGGCCGCCATGCAAACGCCGCTTATTGGCTGAGCAACACCGGCACCTTCGCGTCTTCGACCTACTATTTCCCTCAACTACCCACGTGGGTCACCGCTTTCAACAACACCAAGCCCGCGGATAAATACTTCGGCGCCAAATGGGATCGTTTGCTTCCGGAAAGCGAGTATGTAAAACGCGCCGGTCCTGATTCGCCACCGTGGGAACCAGCCAACAGCACTTGGGGCGGCAACACAAACACCTTTCCACGCACGATTACAGGCGGCGCAACAGAACCTGATCAGGCGTTTTACAACGCGCTCGACTACACGCCGTTCAGTAACGAGATCCTCGTTTCGTTTGCTCAACAAGCGATCGTCAACGAACAACTCGGCCAGGACGACGATCCGGATGTGCTCACCGTTAGTTTCTCTGCCAACGATTACGTTGGCCATCGCTATGGACCATATAGCCAGGAAGCGATGGACGTAACGCTGCGCGTCGATCAGCAGATCGCCACGCTGCTCGATTTCGTTCAGGCGAGAATCGGGTTATCAGACACCCTCATCGCTTTCACTGCCGATCACGGCGTTTCACCGATTCCCGAACACGCTGCCGCGCTCGGTCTCGGCGGCGCGCGAGTAAAAACAGCCGACATACTTGCAGCGATCCACGCTGCACTCAGCGCCCGCTACAACCCGAAAGGCAAGTCACCCGACCCAAGCGCCGATTACATTTTGAAATACGATTGGTGGGGAGTCGTGACTGAGGCGTTCATCAACGGCAACATCTATTTCAATTACGACGCACTCAAGCGCGACAACATCGATCTCGAGGAGATCTCAAAAGTTGTGGCCGCCGGAGCGTTGACGATTCCCGGCGTCGCGCGTTCGTTCACGCGCGCCCAACTCCTGCGCGGTGAAACCTCGATCACCGATCCGATCGAACGCCGCGTGGTTCACGGTTTTCATCCCGCCCGCAGCGGCGACGTCGTGATGATCGCCGAGCCGTACAAATATCTCGGCGACACAATCGTCGCGACCCACGGCTCACCTTACTCGTACGACACGAACGTACCCGTGATCATCAT
>DATNJO010001118.1:0-6029 GCA_035603895.1 Pyrinomonadaceae bacterium | reverse complement strand
GATCGACGCGGTGGGTGGCGCTGCCGGAGAGCTCGATAGCCAAGCCAATTAACGTGGATCCGTATGCGACGACCGCTAGTCTGCTCAAGTCGTTGGCGGATGTTCCGGCGGTTTCGGGACACGAGCGGCCGGTGCGCGAAGCGATTACGGCAGCGCTACCTGCGTGGGCGCGCTTGCGTACGACGACTGACAAGGAAGGCAATTTGATACTGGAAGTTGGACCAGACCGCGATCCGGTGATGTTCATCGCGCATCAGGATGAGGTTGGTTTTGAAGTCGCGACTATTGCGGCGGACGGCATGGTCACGTTGCGCACGCGCGGCGGATTGTTTCCGTCGCTGTGGGAAGGACAGCCCGCGCTGCTTCATTTTGAAGACGGCAAAGCTCCATTGCGCGGCGTGTTTGTGCCGCGGGAAAACGCAACGACGAAACAACCGGAGACGGTGACTGCGTGGTTCGGGCTCGATGCCGCAGACTTGAAACAACGCGGAGTCGTTAATGGACTCTCGGTCACTGCGGCAAAGAACGCGACACGTATCGGCGCCACGCGGTTCACGGCTCGCGCGCTCGACGATCGCGCCGGTTCGACAGCGTTGATTCTCGCTGCACGGCGGATTAATCCCGCTACGTTGAAACGAAAGGTCATCTTTGCGTGGTCGGTGCGTGAAGAGACCGGTCTCGAAGGCGCGATGGCGCTGGCAGCCCGTTATGCAACGTCGATCAAACGCGTGTTCAGCGTCGACACGTTTGTCTCTTCCGACTCGCCCGCGGAAACGACGCGGTTTGCTAACGCACCGTTGGGACAAGGGGCAGTCATTCGCGGGCTCGACAACGCGTCAGTCGCAGCGCCCGCTGAGATCGAACGCATCCTCGCGATTGCGCGGGCACAAAATATTCCGCTGCAAGTCGGCGCGACTAACGGCGGCACTGACGGTTCCGACTTCATTCGTTACGGGACAGTGCACGTCAGTTTGTCGTGGCCCGGACGCTACAGCCATTCACCAGTCGAGGTCCTCGATCTGCGTGACCTTCAGGCACTCGAGCGACTGGTTCACGCGCTCGCGATCGCACCATGAAGGCGCTTGCGACTCTCACCCTTTTGTTGCTCTTTCCGGCTACGCTGCTGGCGCAACAGGAGTTGACTCGCTATGTAAACCCCTTTGTCGGCACCGGCGGTCACGGTCACGCGTATCCCGGCGCGACGCGGCCGTTCGGCATGGTCCAACTCAGCCCCGACACGCGTCTCACCGGTTGGGACGGCTGTTCCGGTTATCACTACTCGGATTCGATCATCTACGGGTTCAGCCACACGCATCTCAGCGGCACGGGCATCTCCGACTACGGCGATATCCTGCTGATGCCGACCGTCGGAGACCCAAACCTCAACGCGCTAATCAATGGCTCGCCAGAGAAAGGCTACGCATCACGTTTTCAGCACGGAAACGAAACTGCTTCGCCCGGCTACTACTCCGTTCGGCTCGACGACGACAACATCCTGGTCGAACTCACGGCAACTGAGCGCGCCGGGATGCATCGCTACACGTTTCCCGCGACGCAGCAGGCAAACATCATCATCGACGTCACGCACCGCGACAAAGTTCTCGATTCAGGTCTGCGCATCACCGGAGGCGACACGATCGTCGGTTGGCGCCGCTCTCAAGCCTGGGCCAAGGAGCAGATCGTTTATTTCGCAATTCAGTTTTCGCATCCGATCATCGGCTCGGGCATCGCCGTAGACGACAAACTCGTCGATGGTTTACGCGAAGCGCGCGGGCAGAACGTCAAAGGTTACTTTCGTTTCGATACGCGTGGCGCAGCGCAGGTGCTCGTGCGAGTCGGAATCTCAGCGGTCGACACAAACGGTGCGTGGCTGAATCTGGCATCGGAGTTGAATCATAAGAATTTCGACAAAGTAAAAGCCGAGGCCGTAGCGGCGTGGAACGCTGAACTGAACAAGATCACCGTGACCGGCGGCGGCGAAGCTCAGTTAACGAACTTTTACACGGGGCTGTATCACGCGATGCTGGCGCCGAATCTTTTCATCGACGTTGACGGCCGTTATCGCGGGCGCGACATGCAGATTCACAAGGCGCAAGGGTTCCAAAACTACACGGTGTTTTCGTTGTGGGACACTTTTCGCGCCGCACATCCGCTGTACGCGCTCATCGATCAAAAGCGCACGCGCGACTTCATCAAGACGTTCCTGGTTCAGTACGAACAAGGCGGACGTCTGCCCGTTTGGGAGCTTGCAGCAAACGAAACCGACACGATGATCGGTTATCACGCGGTCTCCGTGATTGCGGACGCGGCCGTGAAAGGCATCGACGGCTTCGATCTGAACAAAGCTTACGAAGCGATGAAGCAGAGCGCCGAACTGCGCGAGCACCGGGGCCTGGGCGCGTACATCGACAACGGTTTCATCACCATGGAAGACGAACGCGAGTCTGTTTCGAAGGTGCTCGAGTATGCGTACGACGACTGGTGTATCGCGCAGGTCGCGCGGATGCTCGGGCGCACGGACGACTATCAGCGCTACCTCGCGCGGGCGCAGTCGTACAAGAACGTTTTCGATCCGGTTTCGGGCTTCATGCGGCCGCGCACGAATGGCAACTGGATCGAGCCGTTTGATCCGCGTGAAGTCACGTTTGCGTTTACTGAAGCAAACTCGTGGCAATACACGTTCTTTGCGCCGCAGGACGTGAGTGGCTTGATGAGTTTGATGGGCGGACCGCGTGGGTTCGCGCGCAAGTTGGACCAGGTGTTTGCGGCGGAGAGCCGGACTACGGGGCGCGAGCAGGTGGACATCACCGGTTTGATCGGGCAATACGCACATGGGAACGAGCCGAGTCATCACATCGCGTATCTCTACAACTACGCCGGCGAGCCGTGGAAGACGCAGTTTCGCGTGCGGCAGATCATGGATGAGTTTTACAAGCCAACACCTGATGGGCTGATAGGCAATGAAGACTGCGGTCAGATGTCGGCGTGGTACGTGTTTAGTGCGGCGGGGTTTTATCCGGTCACGCCTGGGTCGACGATCTATGCGATCGGTTCGCCGTTGTTTCCTGAGGTGCGTTTCAAGCTTGAGAATGGGAAGTCATTCGTTGTGAAAGCGCGCGGCGTTTCTGATCGGAACTTCTATATTCAGTCGGCAACGTTGAATGGCCGGCCTTACGCGAAGTCGTATCTTGAGCACGGCGATCTGGTGAAGGGTGGGGAGCTCGTGTTTGATATGGGTCCGCAACCGAATCGTCAGTTTGGACGGGGATTTCAAAACACGCCCATATCCAGGGTCATCGGATTTGAAATGATCCCGGCGCCGGTAATTAGAGGGGCAAAGACTTTCAAAAATCATCTTTCCATCCGTGTTCAAAACCTCGCTCCTTCTACTTCTGTTTACTACACCACTGACGGTTCTGAACCCATGTCGACATCGAAGCGGTTTGCGAGGGCGTTTGTGATCGATCGCGACACGACTGTAAAGGCTGCTGCGATTGACGCGCGTGGGAATCGTAGTGCTGTCGTGACCGGAACTTTTCACCGCATTCCGCACGACTGGAAGATCACTTTGTCATCCAGCTACAGCTCGCAGTATCCCGGAGGCGGTGACTTCGCGTTGATCGACGGTATTCGCGGAACTATGAATTGGAGCAGCGGAGCGTGGCAGGGTTATTGGGAGAAAGATCTGGAAGCGGTTGTGGATCTCGGAAAGGTACAGCGCGTTTCGAAAGTTGGTGCGGGATTTCTCCAGGACATTGGTTCCTGGATATGGTTCCCGCACCGCGTCGAGATCGAACTTTCAGTTGATGGAAAGAGTTTTAAGCTTGTCGCCTATATGCCTCGCGAAGGTAGCGAGACAACGATTAGAAACTTCGTGCAAACAATCACGCCTCAAAACGCGCGCTACGTTCGCCTCCGCGCCCGGAGCGCCGGAAAGAACACGTGGATCTTCGTAGACGAGATCCTGATAAGTTCAAAAAAGCAAGGAGCCATGCCTCAGTAAAGCCATCTTGTAAATCCTGTAATCCTGTCAAAAACTCCTACCACTGCAACTCAAATTCATAATCCGAGGCGCCACCGCGCGAATCCTTGATCCGCACCACGACCGAGAAATCGTTCTCACGTGACGGTTGTTGCTCGATGAAGATATCGCCACGTCCACGCTTACTCGTGAGTCTCACAGTCACGCGGCGCGACGGCAGCGAAGCTCCGAAGTTCGGCTGCGAGTCGTAGTACGGAGTGCCGCCCAGCGTTTCCACGTCGGCGCTGCCGCCGCGGATCGTAATGCGGACGTCGTCGTCAACGCGCCCTTTCCACGTCATGCGTCCACCGCGTCCACTTCCCCCGTCACCACCCGGAAACGGTCCGGGGTTCGTTGTGTCGCCAATGTCTCTTGCGACGTCGTTCAGCGATCGCTGCACGTTGTTCCAACTGCTGCGCTGAAGATTGTTGCGTTCTACGGAACGCGCCAGGTTTTGAACCACGTCAAAAGCGTCGCGCAGTTCCTGCGGGCGACGGCGATCGACCACCATGCGATAAAAAATCCGCGCGGAGGCGCCAAGCTGCTGCGCCAGCATCACCGCTTCAATTTCGTTACGGTTGTTGCGGTTGGAAGTGGTGTAGCCGTTGTAAGTGGCGCTGGCGAAATCCTCCGTATCGCGCGACAGCCGGGACGCGGAATCGGTCAGTCTGTTGTTGGACTGGCCAAACTGCCCCAGACCGGGTACGGCAAAAAACAAGCTGATAACTACAAGCAAAACGCTTCTTTTGATCATGGATGCCTCCTGACGTTCGCTGGGCTAACCCATTTAGGGCCACGGTATTGTGCCACAGAGTAACACGGACAAACACTGAGTCTTCATCCGTGTAGGTCCGTGGCCCCATACTGTATAATGTCGGCTAGATTGAAACCGTTGGCAAAGCCAACAAGGAGTTAATAAATGAGTTGGAATGAATCCCCTTATCCAGTTGCTGGTGCGGATGTTCGCATCACCGCGTTTCTCAGCAAAGTTTACGGCTGGATGTTTCTGGGCTTGCTGGTTACGACCGTAACCGCCTTCGCCGTCGCATCCTCGCCGCTTTTGATCGAGACGTTTATCGCTAACCGGATCCTGTTCTGGATTTTGCTTTTTGGTCAGCTAGGTTTGGTGTTCTACCTGTCAGCGCGGGTGGATAAGATGTCGCCAGTAACCGCCGGGGCGCTCTTTATGATCTACTCGGCGACCGTAGGGATCACGACTTCCGTTATCCTGCTCGTCTACACCGGCGCTTCGCTGTTTGCCACTTTTATGGTGACGGCTGGAATGTTTGGCGCACTGGCGCTGTTCGGCACTTTCACCAAGCGAAGTCTGGCGGGCATCGGACAGTTTGCGTTCATGGGATTGATCGGGTTGATCATCGCGATGGTCGTGGGCTTGTTCTGGCAGAACGATGCGCTTCAGTTTGTGATTTCGGTAGTGGGCGTGATCGTGTTCACCGGACTGACAGCGTGGGACGCGCAGCGCCTGAAGCACATGGCCGTTGCGCTGCCTGATGGACGCGTTGGAGCTTACGCCGTCGTCGGCGCGTTGTCGCTGTATCTCGACTTTATCAACCTCTTCTTCTTCCTGCTCCGCTTGATGGGCGGGCGAAGAAATTAAAGATCGAACTAAACGCGGAAATTAAAAAGGGCGCTTGAGTTAGCGCCCTTTTTCCGTTTAGCTCTTCGCCGCGAAGCCTCGCTTCTTCATCAACGCGTCGATCTTTGGATCGCGTCCGCGGAATGAGCGGTACGCGTCCGCAGGATCGATCGTGTTGCCCACCGAAAAGACAAACTTGCGCAGCCTCTCCGCCACCGCGCGATCGTACGGACCTTTGCCTTCGGTAAACGCGCCGAACGCATCGGCCGTGATCACGTCTGACCACAGATAGCTGTAATAACCGGCGGAATACCCGTCACTTCCGAAGACGTGCAGGAACTGCGGCGTCCGATGGCGCATCACGATCTCCTTCGGCATGCCGAGCTGAGTGAGTGTTTCGCGCTCAAACGC
>DATNJO010001117.1:0-8889 GCA_035603895.1 Pyrinomonadaceae bacterium | reverse complement strand
AGCCCCAACCGCTCAAGCCGCAACCGGTACACTCTTCCATGTTGTACATGATGGCGGAGCCGGTGCCGATGCGAAATTCAGCGGCCCCAGTCGAGTTCAAGCTGTTAGTGAATTGCACCCAAACGGAGTCGTTATTGGTGGAATTTCCCTGCGATTTGGCGCGCATCCAAAGCCGGTAAGGGACGCCGGCCTGAGCCTCGAAGTTTACGTCGAAATAGTGTTGTGGACTGGCGATCGGAGTGGTGAGCTTGGGACCGCCGAAGTCCGGATATTGCAAGGCAATCTGGCCTGCGGCTGCACTATCTGCAACTCGCAGCCAACTGCCGTGAATCTGCGTCGTCGGCACGTCCGTGGTCCACAGAACGATGTTACTGGGCGCACTTACCGTACCGGCGTTCTTCGTCAGGATTACTGTATCGAGTTGTGCCCAGCCCGGAGCCGAGCCCAGGTAGTTTGCCGGCGACAACACGATCTGATCGATCGACAGACCGTCCTCGCGCAACTGCACGCGATTGGTTTGTGGTCCGTCGGCGGCAAAGTAAATCAACGGTCCCAGGCCACCGAACAGATTGTCGTTCCAGCCCCATTGATTCAGACCACAGCCCGTGCATTCTTCCAGATTAAACATGGTTGCCGAGGTGGTGCTGATGCGAAAAACCGGCGAGCCGGAGGCGTTGACGCTTCCGGAAAACTGAACCCACGCTGAGTCGTTATTTGTAGAATTGCTATCGGCTTTGCCTCTCATCCAGAGGCGGTATGGAATACCCTTCACCGCGTTGAAGGTCATTTCAAAATAATTCGCGGGACTGGCTAACGGTGGGTCAAGTTTTGCTCCGCCGGCATCGGGATAACGCATGCGGCTGCCGCCGGCTGCTGTACTGTCGGCTTCTACTCGCCAATTGCCGACTCTGTTAGGCGCTTCTGACGCATAAAGAACGATGTCACTCTGGGCGAAGACGGGTGCCGCCACCGAAAATGCCATGATAGACATCGCTAAGAAGATAAAAACTTTCAAAGATCTCAAGATCGCCTGAGACATTCGGTCCATCAATAATTCCTCTCGCTTAAGCAAAGCAGTTGCAGAGGTGTTTACAAGACCGAGCAACGCAGAGTTACACCGATCGGGGTAAACACTCGTACACAGTTGAGAGTTGACGGCTGATTCAGCACAATGCGGCTGGATCAGTCAGCTATCTCGCGTGTGTTACCTATTTTTGGTTCTATGTGATTAGAACGATGGAAACTGTCCTAATCGTTAATCGAGTGGGACTGCGGGTGTTATCCCTCCGTTAACACCGTCTTAGCGGATTAGTGGACCATTGGCCCTCGCGTTAAGACGTGAAAAAGATAACATCCGAGTTCGAAAGATGTCAAAGTTCTTGCGGATTTGTAACTGAGTTGCAACGTTATTGTCGATTTGTGTCCTGAAACACTACTGAATGTTTTTACCCTTTGTCGGATTTAACGCGAAATTTACGCTTTTCTTCGTCCTGCAAATCGCCTTTGCAATAAATTCGGGAAACCCAACTAATGGGCCGACAAGTCGGCGGCCCCACGATATACTGCTTACCTGTCTGACGCGTGAAGATTCTAATCACCAACATTGTGACTTTGAATGCGGGAGACGCCGCAATTCTTTACGCGATGGTCGACGTGTTGCGCACCGCGTTCGGCGACGAGACCGAGTTTATCGTCTATGACAAGCATGGCGACGCCCCGGCTCGTTACTACCCGGACCTCGAGTTCCGGAAGCTGCTATATCTTTCGCGTGAAGCCCACGGCCTAAACTTCAAACTTGGGCTCTGGTCTGCTAAACACAGCGTTCCTTTGCTTCCGCAGGCGCTCCTCAACAGCACGGAACGCCGCGACATTCTGGAGTACAAAAACGCCGACTTGATCGTTAGCAGCGGCGGAACCTACCTGGTCGAAAACTATTCTCTTGCTGCCCGTATTTTCGACTATCAACTGTCGCTTTATCTCGAAAAACCGCTTGTTTTCTTCACCCAGTCGCTGGGTCCGTTTGCCGATCCACTGAACCGCAAAGCACTGCTGCCGATCTTCCAGGAAGCGCTCGCCGTTTTGGTTCGCGACGAACAATCACACGCTAACCTCAAGGAACTCGGCGTAGACAAGACAAAGATTCATCTGGCTGCGGATGCTGTTTTCGCACTTTGCGACGTGCCCGCTATCGAATCAGCAAAGACGAGCGGGAGATCGTCGGACCAGTTGAGAGTCGCGATTTCTGTCCGGGAGTGGAAACACTTCAAGACCATCGACCCCGCGGAAGGCATGAAGCGATATATCGAAGCGCTTCGCAGTTTGACGGCCCATCTGGTCGAAAAGCACAACGCAGATGTCACTTACATCTCGACCTGCCAGGGCATGCCGGAATACTGGACCGACGATTCCAAACTGGCGCAGGTTATTGTTGACGGCTTACCCGAGTCGATTCGCCAATCAGTTTCCGTAGACTCGGGCTTTCGCCGTCCGGCGGAACTCGCTACGCATTTGAAAAACTACGATCTGGTAATTGCGACGCGCATGCACATGGCGATCATCGCGCTGAGCGTCGGCACGCCCGTGCTTCCCATCGCCTATGAGTTTAAGATGCACGGACTCTTCGAACGGCTCGGACAAGCACGCTGGGTCCAGGATATCGAATCGGTTTCGGGAGACGTTCTGATCGAAATGTTGGAAGAGTTTCTCGCCGCACTGCCGGAGATGCGCCAGCCGCTCTTTACGGCGGTGCAAAACGAGCACGCGAGTGCAGTCGCTTCGGGGCAAATCGTGAAACGAGCTTACGAAGAATGGCGCAAGGCGAATCACAAATGAGCACAATCTGCGTCATCTCTCCGCAGGAGAACGCCTATTCGCAAACCTTTGTGCGCGCGCACAAAGAGCTTCTACCTGCCGAAGTCATAAGCCTCTACGCCGCCGACTATGAGAACGTGAGCGACGAGCAAGGGCCACTCGTCAAACGGGATATGGCGCCCCGCCTGGGCCGCGCGCTGTTGCGAAGATCGTTCAATCTCGATTCCAATTATTTTCAGCAACAAGCGCTAGAACGTTTCCTGATTAAGAACAAAGTTGCAGCCGTACTCGCGGAGTTCGGCCCAACTGGAACTCTAATCATGGATGCGTGCAAGAAAGTTAAGGTGCCGCTGATCGCGCACTTTCATGGCTTCGACGCCTATCGCGATCGAACACTGAA
This sequence comes from Pyrinomonadaceae bacterium, assembly GCA_035603895.1. Taxonomy (GTDB): domain Bacteria; phylum Acidobacteriota; class Blastocatellia; order Pyrinomonadales; family Pyrinomonadaceae; genus PSRF01. The sequence goes on along the minus strand of DATNJO010001117.1, from coordinate 5,678 downwards.
AACCTACGGCCAGCGCTACAACGAGCTTTTCGACATTGCCGCAGCGATCGTCGCGGTGTCGCGAGACATGCAAACGCAACTGGAAAAACTCGGCGCGCCCGTGGAGAAAATTCATTACAACTCGTGCGGTGTAGAGCCATCAGTATTCGCGGGCGCCGATCCACTTCACAATCCGCCGACGTTTGTTGCGGTCGGACGGTTCGTCAATAAAAAAGCACCTTATTTAACTCTTCTAGCGTTCAAGAAAACTCTGGAGAGCATACCCAAGGCACGGCTGAGAATGATCGGCGATGGTCCATTGTGGGAAGCATGTCACCAGATGACCAGGGCGCTGGGATTGAATCGTGAAGTGGAATTGCCTGGACCAAAGTCTCACGCGGAAGTCGCGGCGATAATGCAGAAGGCACGTGCTTTCGTGCAGCACTCGATCAGAACGCAGGACGGCGACTCTGAAGGAACACCGGTCGCTGTTTTGGAAGCCGGAGCCTCGGGCCTGCCGGTCATCGCTACTAAACACGCCGGAATCAAGGACGCAGTCGTCCACGAAAAGACCGGTTTGCTGGTCGACGAAGGCGATATAAACGCCATGGCCGAGCACATGGTCCGTCTCGCACGAGACGCTCAATTGGCCGCTAACTTGGGCCAGGCTGGCCGCGCGTGGATCAGTTCTGAGTACTCGATGAAAAAGAGTATCGACACACTGTGGAGCATCATTGAGACCGCGATGGCGAAATCAGCCTGACGATCCTTACGATCCTTTGCTGCGCTCAGAAAAGAACCCGTAAAAAAACCGCAGATGACATTCGTGCTCGAACGCAGCATCGGTGTTTCCGGTGAGGACTCTTAAGCACCACGTAACCGCGTGGCTGGCCGTGTGTCGGTATAGATGACTGGGCACACCAGCGAAGTGAAACCGGGAACGTTCCCACTCGGGATCCTGCATGATGGCGTAGAAGCGGCCGTGGCCCAGATGCCAGCGGCGATGATACGCCTTCGAGATTCGTTCCGGATCCACCGGTGTTCTGGTGATCAACTCCGGAAGAAATATTCCGCGATTCCCTCCGCGGCACATTCGCAACAGAAACTCGTGGTCCTCCAACGATCCGATTCCGCCTTTGACGCGTTGCAGAGCCGGTGAAAATCCACCGACCTCAGCAAACACACTTTTCCGCACAGCAAGGTTGGCAGTTAACAATCCACGCGGCGACGCGCCTGCGATCGCGAGTTCGTCTCTGCCGTAGTCGAGCAGCGCCAGTGGAGCCCAGTGCGCCGGAGTCAACCACGAGGGCGGTTCCGTTTGCCACATTGGTAAAACTCTTCCGCCAACAAAAGAAATCTCCGGAGCGCGATCGAAAGTAGTCTTGATCGTGCTCACCCAATTCTCGTCGGCCACACAGTCGTCGTCCAAAAAGGCAATGATGGGAGCTTGCGCCTGATCGATCCCGGTGTTGCGGGCGTAAGCGTTGCCTTGTTGAGTTTCACGAAGATAACGGAGCGTTACCGGCGATTGCACTTTCAGCGATTCGACCAGCTCGGCCGTTCTATCAGACGAATTGTTATCGACTACGATGATTTCAAAATTCGCATCTTCCGTGCGTTGCGAGAAGAGGCTGAGCAACGTGCGCTCTAACAACGCGGCGCGATTGTAGGTAGGGACGACAACTGATACATGTAGTGCGGTCACGTCAGCGAGTTTGTGTTTTGCAATTGTGCGGGACCTTGCGCGTCGAGAGTTCCAGGCGTCCGCCGGAAGTGGCGGCCATAAAACATTCCGATAAAGTCCCAAAAAGCCAGTTCCGAGGCAAACGCTTTACGTTCGTCTTTCGGACTAACTATCAGACCCATCAACCCGCTCACTACCCCACGCGCTGCGGTTTTGTATTGCCAACGCGGCACTCCAAACAGATAAGCCACCGGCTGCTTCCGCGTTCTTTCCAGTAAACCAAGAGAAACGCCGCGCCACAGGCACCAACTGCGAAAATATTTCCGCGTCAATCGCTCAGCGCCGACGTGGTGATAGACCTTCAACGACGGCAAGTACCTGCCCTTCGCACCGCTCGCCAACAACCGGTGGTAAAGCTCCTCGTCTTCACCAGACAACAATCCTTTGTCCGTGCGGCCAAGCCACGTCGTGTAGAGCCCGACTTTCAACAATGCGGCCCGTTTGAAAACAGCATTGCCGCCCATCAGAATACCGGGATAGTTTTCGTCAAACGGAAGTTCTTCTTCTCCGCCGCTCACCCATCCCACGACGCTTCCGTATTCCGGCGGAAGCCATGCGGGCGGCGTTATGCTCCATCGTGGCTCGTATGGACCACCGATGAAGTCGAGGTCTCTCGTGCTGAATGCTTCGAAAGCAGTCTTAAACCACGTCGGAAAGATCTCTTCGTCGTCGTCTATAACTCCCACCAGTTCGCCCGTCGTTGCTTTTACGCCAGCATTCAGCGCATGTGATCTGCCTTGTTGACGCTCGAAGCAATATTGAATTCGATTGCCGAACCTTTGCTGAAAACTTTCAATGATCTGTCGTGTTCCATCCGTGGAATTGTTATCGACAACCGTGATCCCAACTTCCAAACCCGCGGGAACCTCGGCCGCCAGCAGACTTTCCAGGCTCGACGGCAACAGCTCCTGACGATTGTAGGTGGGAATGATGACGTCTAGTCGCATAGGCCGGCGATCAGGCGCCGCGGGTCTCAACCACCGTGGGCGGCTCATGACGACGCTTACTCAGCAGCAAACGCTCGCGCTTTCCGAAAGTCCAGATAACTAATCGCGGCACGTGCCGCAAAAGAAAAATCACCAGCACCAGCTTCCTACTGCGCAGGTGATCGTTAGCCTGCGTAAAGTTAACGAGTGCAGTGTCGGCACGGCCCGCACGCAGCGCGCGCTTTCCTTCGAACAAACGAAGCATCCCGCGATTCTGATGAATTTCCTGGTCCAGTACTTCTCGCTCCGCAGGCGTCAGGTTCACCATGCGCGAGCACTTTTCCAACACTGCAAGCTGGCTATGGACCATCGGCACACGATCGGACGAAAGACTGCCCGCATGTCGCCGGTAAAGTGCAAGTGCGCGGCGATGGTAAACAATGCGGCCGACGTTTTTTACGATCCGAACCCATAAATCAAAATCTTCACAACGACGAAGATTCTCGTCGAACACTCCGGCTTTTTTAATCGCACTCATGCGCGCGGTGACGCACGTCATCACCGTACATTCCTGCCGCACGAGCGAAACGAAGGTCACTTCACCTTCCGACGGTGTGACTTTCATGAACTCAACGTTGCCGTTGTTCGAGTCGTTGATGATAGTGGCATTCGGGTAAACGAGCGCAACGTCAGGATTATCAGCCAGAACTTTAAGTTGGAACTCCAGGTAATCAGGTGTCCATTGATCGTCCGCGTCGAGCTGCGCGTAAAATTCACCGCTCGCGATTTTGATCGCGGCATTCCTGGCCGCGCTGACACCGCCGTTCTCCTGCGACAAATAGATGATTGATAACGGGTGGGACTCGAGTATTCGTTCGAGCTCGTCGCGATCGTCAGAACCGTCGTTGACGACAATCACTTCATAATCGGTAAACGTCTGTGCTTTGACTGAATCCAGTGCTTGCGAGATGTATCGCGCGGAGTTGTAAGCAGCAATGACAACGGTGACGGCAGGAGTTTCTTCAACAGAATTGTAGCCGGCCCTCTTGATCATTGATTCTCGACAAGGTCACACACGCAGATTCAGCAATTCACCGTAAAGACCTTCGATGTTTTGAAGCTGTCGAACAGTGGAAAACCTTTCGTACACGACCTGTTTTCCATGTTCACCCATAGAGCGAGCGTTCTCCGGATCCGACAACAAAGCAACGATGTGCTCCGCCAACTGTCGATCGTCACCTGCCGGAACCAGGTAACCGGTTTTGCCCTCAACAATGGCTTCCCTCGCGCCGCCGACATCAGTCGCTACGACGGGCCGGCCCGCAGCCATGTATTCGAGGATAGCGTTAGAGAATCCCTCAGCGCTGGAACTCAACACGCAAACATCCGAGATCGAAAACACCGAACCAATGTCTTCACACCTGCCGAGAAAGTACGTTCGATCTCCAATCCCGAGCGTGTGGGCCAACTCCTGCGTCATATCTTTTAATGCGCCTTCGCCGGCGATGATGAAAGCCACGTCAGGAACTTGCTGGTGAACACGTTCTGCCGCTCGCAGGAACGTCGGATGGTCCTTCAAACAAACGGGTTCGGATTTCCACACGTGCGCCCGCATGTTTGCCACGATCGTCACAAAGCGTGTGTCGTGCGGCAGGTTCAGTTTCGCCAGAATCTCGTTTCTTTGCTCGTGGCCGGCACGCACTCGCGCTGGATCGATGCCGTTGTAGATAGTTCGAACTTTTCGGCCCGGCACGCCTTCTTTTATCAGTTGGCGGCGCACTTCCTCACAGTTAGCGATAACCGCATGAGCGAGGCGGTAAGCGTTTCGTTCGACTAGTCGTTGACGCGTCGGCCGAACGGCGGACTCGCGCCGGGAAGCGATGCGCACGGGCACACCTGCCAGCGCTGCCGCAGCCATTCCGAAAATATTGGTATAGAAGTCGTGTGTGTGAATCACGTGAATGTCGTGCCGTTTCAGATACTGGGCAAAGCGCCGTATCTGACGAGCGACACGAAGATCGTAAAAGCTGTTGAGGCGAAATTCCGGTATCTCGTTCAACGCCATTCTCTTTACTTCGTCCAACAGTACTCCGTCACACTCCAGGGTAGCTACGCGCACGTTACAACGCCCGCTTTCAAGTAACAAACGTGTTAGCTGCAACGCTTGTCTTTCGGACCCGCCTTGATGAAAACTGCCGATTAGTTGTAGCGCGTTATATCGCAAGCTTCTGGTCGGTGATTCTTTCAATTCAACCTGGATTTGTAAACCTGTTAGTTTTCAGCAATATGTCGTTCAGTCTCGTAGTTCAGTTTTTTGGTCCCAACAGAGCGATACACACTCAGCCATTGTCCGCACACGGCGGCCCACGTGTATCGCTTGCACTCAGCTCTGGCACGCTCGACCATCGCCGGGGCGATAGTTTCATCTGCCAACAGTTTTATTGCCCGCGTGGCCAATTCGTTACAATCATCCACGGGCACCATTGAACCCGTTAGACCATCAGTTACGATATCGGGAATTCCCCCTGCGTCCGTGGTTACGACCGGCAACCCACACGCAAATGCTTCGAGAATTGAAAGCGGTTGATTGTCGATTCTCGACGCGTTGAGATAGATGTCCGCCGCTGCGTAGTGACCGTAGATAGCTTCGTGGTCCACGCGCCCGAGAAACGATGTCTGCCGCAACTGTAAGTCACGGGCCAACTGCTCGAGCGCTTCGCGCTGGCTGCCATCGCCGACAATCGTTAGTACAGCAGGTGGAATCCGCTGCTGAATGTACGCAAACGCACGCAGAACGCAATCGACACCGTAATGAGCTTCAAGGTTGCGGTTCGAAAGAAAAACAGGTTGCAACGGAGTGCGCTCTCGAAATTCAAACTTGTCCAAATCCACGACATTGAAGATCGCATAAGCGTCGATGCCGAACTTGGCAAAAACTCTAACCAGGTATTCCGAAGGCACAACTACTTCATCGACAAGATTGATGATCGGCTTGGTCGAGCGTGGCCAACGCCGCAGATGATCTTCGG
>DATNJO010001116.1:0-3201 GCA_035603895.1 Pyrinomonadaceae bacterium | reverse complement strand
CGTGGTTACATTTATCGCCGCGCTCTGGGCGGAACTCCCCGCCGCATCATTAGCTGCAACTCTAAAGCTATAAGTAGTTTGGGGAGACAAGCCAGTTGCGGTGAAGTTGGGGCTACTGGAAGTTCCGAACGCAACACCGTTTCGAAAGATCGTGTAGCCGGTTAAGACGCAGTTGACGGCCACCGTCGAAGCGGTCCAGCTCAGGTTCGTGCTGTTACTGGTGGTTCCCGAAGCTTGTAGTCCTGTCGGGACACTGGGAACAGTCGTGCAAGCACTGCACGTTCCGATGATGGTCCACGGTGCGCCACTGCCTGCTCCACCGTTGTTAGTCGAAGGATTTTGACCCTGCGTCCAGAAGTTAGCCTGATAGTTCACGCCGTTGAGACTTGCCGTGTTTCCACCGTTGTAAACAGTGGTAGCGTTCCAGGTCGGCGCGCACGAACCGCCTCCGCCAACGCCTCCCGATCCGCTACATGCTCCATTGCTGGTCCACGGCTGACCACTGCCAGCTCCACCATTGTTAGTCGAAGGATTTTGACCCTGCGTCCAGAAATTTGCCGTGTACTTGGTTCCATTCAGGCTCACCGTCATGCCGGCTGTATAGACCGAAGTGGAAACCCACGCCGAAGGGCAGGTAGTCTGTGCAGTTCCCACGCGCGACATGCACAGTATCAAGAGAGAGAGTCCGAGAGCGTATTGGATTTTGCGACTTGAGTTCATAGAAGCTCCTCGATGTTAGGAGTTGATTGGACGGGGGAAGTGAGTTGTCTTCAATTTTGGGAGGACAAACTAGACTGGGTGAGTAACTTTTATGCCTAATGACGGCGGCTGTCAATAGCGTCGCTGAAGTTAGACTAACGTGCCGAAGAGATCGTCTCCCGCAAAGGCGCAAAGAAATACTTTACAAACGCGGCAGCGCTTTGCGCCTTTGCGCCTTTGCGGGAAGATCTTAAAGGTTAATTACCGCCAACCTTCCCTGGTCCCCAAAGCGCTCTTCCCGGTTTGATGCCGGTGTGCTGTCCGTTCTTGAGCACCTGTTGGCCGTTCACAAAAACGTCTCTAACGCCGACTGAGTACTGGTGTGGATTTGCGAACGTGGCGCGGTCGGCGATTGTTTTTGGATCGAAGATCACTACGTCGGCGAACATTCCGGACTTTAGTAGTCCGCGATCCTTGAGACCGAGATTAGTTGCGGGCAAACTCGTCAGTCTTCGCACCGCTTCGGTCAGTGAAATGACTTTTTCATCGCGTACGTACTTGCCGAGTAGCCGCGCGAAATTTCCATACGCGCGCGGATGTGCCGCCGACTTCAAAAACACGCCTTCAGTAGCGATCGAAGCCGCGTCAGAACCGAAGGAGACCCAGGGCTGACGAATCTGCTTCTTGATATTGTCTTCACTCATCAGAAAATAGATCGTACCGATGCGGGAGCGATCCTCGAGTAGCAGATCCATGATCGTCTCGATCGGATCCTTCCCACGCATCTTTGCAACCTCGGCGAGAGTCTTTCCAGTAAGTGGCTTTAAGCTATCGTTTCTGAAGCTGGCCAGTACGAGGCGATCGGGAGAGCCGGCTAACAGGTAGAGATTTTCCCAATCGTTTGAGGGTGTGCGAACTGCCTCTGCGATCTTTTGCCGCGTTGCCGGATCCTGAAGCCGCTTGTAAGCAGCTTCGCGGCCACCGTCAAAAACCCACGGTGGCAACGACGCGTCGAGTCCTGTTCCACCCGCAGGATACGTGTACATGTCGGCCGTGATCTTAATGCCCGCTTTGCGCGCGTCTTCGATCATTTTGATCGCTTGATCCATCCTGGACCAGTTGGATTCGCCGGACGCCTTGAGGTGGTAAATCTCCGCCGGCAGACCGGCTTCGCGGCTGATGCGAATTGTTTCCTGCACAGCTTCGATCAACTGCCCGCCCTCACTACGTATATGTGCCGTGTATTTGCCTTTGTACTTCGCCGCGACTTTGCACAACTCGATCAGTTCATCCGTCTTGGCAAAAAACGCGGGCGGATAGATCAAGGCGGTAGTGATGCCGAGCGCGCCTGCTTCCATCTCGCGCCGCACCAACTCTCGCATCTGATCCAGTTGCGCGGGCGTGGGCGGCTTGTCGTCAAGGCCGATCACGTATTCACGAATCGTCGGCGCGCCGATGAACGACGCGACATTCTGCGAGATCCCTCGTTTTTCAAGACCGTTGAGATACTCGGCCAGCGTCGTCCATTCGATGTCAAACTTCAGATCACCTTGTGAATCGCGTCTCCGCTTTTTCATTTCATCGTTAAGCGGACCCATGGAACTTTCGCCGAATATCTGCGTGGTAACACCTTGCAGAAGTTCACTCAACGAACGATCGTCGACAAACCAGGAGGTCTCGGAGTGCGACAGCATGTTTATGAAACCCGGCGCGACTGCGAGTCCGGTGGCGTCAACGATTGTCGGGGCGGTAGCGCGACTCAGATTTCCAACTGCGGCGATCCGATCACCCTTTAGCCCCACGTCTGCTTTTACAGGCGCTCGACCCGTTCCGTCGTAAACTGTGCCGCTTTTAATAATGACGTCGAATTGTTGTTGAGAGATTGAAGCGGGACGTCGTTGACCGTACGTCATCACCGTCAACGCAAGGCAGAGCGTCAGAGCCAGGAACTTGTGGATGTTGTTTTTCATAGTTGGGCCCGCATTATATATTGAATAGCCATGGAAAAGTTCTTCCAGGATGTTCGTTTCGCCCTGCGCGTCTACGCGAAGCGCAAATCGTTTACGTTGATCGCTGTCCTGGCGTTGTCTGTCGGCATTGGCTCAAACATCGCGGTCTTCACCGTTGTAAACGCTTTGCTGTTTCGTTCGTTACCTTATCCTGACGCAGAGCGTTTGGTCCAAGTCGGCCGCAGTCTCAGCGAGGGTCCGAGTTACCCGATGAGCTACAGCCGCTTCCGTTTCCTGGAAGAGAACAGTCGTGTCTTTGAGTCAGTGGCTGCTTACGATGTGGTCGGATCGAGTTTGAGTGTTACGACGGGCGAGACACCGGAGCTACTGCAAAGTAGTCGCGTCAGCGCTGACTTCTTCCGTGTTCTTGGAGTCAATCCCATGGTCGGTCGCAGCTTTACGCGCGAGGACGACAAACCGGGCACAGCGCCTGTTGCGGTCATCAGTTACGGCGCATGGTCCAGACTATTCGGCAGTGATCGAAGTGTGGTGG
>DATNJO010001115.1:0-2650 GCA_035603895.1 Pyrinomonadaceae bacterium | reverse complement strand
GGGAAGCCGTCCATAAAAGGCGGGAGTGATTGGAGAGTAGACGATGAGAGACGCTAAAAACGCATTGCGAGTGGTGGGCATGATCGCGCTTGGCCTGTTTGTCTTCATGGTGGTGGCGCCATTTGCGCTCCAGGTCATCTTTGGAGTACTGGGGGCAACATTCAGCCTTATTACCTTCTTAGTTGGACTGGCCGTATTGTTAATCAAGGTGGCGGTTGTACTCGCGATTGGTTATCTAATCCTGGTCGGTATTCGTGCCCTGCTGCGTTAGCTCCCCCCTTCACACGATGATCTCGTTTGTGGACAGGATTCACAGGATTAACAGGATTGCTTCAGGAAATAGCCATCTTGTCCATTCTGAAAATCCTGTCAAAGAGTCAATTCACACATTAAAGCGAAAGTGGACTACGTCGCCTTCCTGCATGATGTAGTCTTTGCCTTCCAGACGGAGTAATCCCTTTTCTCGCGCGACTGCGTAGGAGCCGGTGGACATGAGATCGTTGTAGGTGATCACTTCGGCGCGAATGAAGCCGCGTTCGATGTCGGAGTGAATGGTGCCGGCTGCGGTTTGGGCGCGCGTGCCCTGGGGAATGGTCCAGGCTCGAACTTCTTTTTCACCCGCTGTTAGAAATGACATCAGACCGAGCAGGTGGTAGGCGCCCTTGATTAATCGATCGACACCGCTCGTGGAGACGCCGAGACTATTGAGATAGTCGAGCCGTTCGGCGGGAGGCAGCGCAACCAGTTCCGACTCGAGTTGCGCGCAGATCACAACACACTCCGCAGCTTCCTGCGCCGCGATCTCGCGCACTGCCTGAACCATCTTGTTCTCGTCAGCAGAAGCCAGCGTGTTCTCGTCGACGTTAGCGGCGTAAATCGTCGGCTTGGTTGTTAACAGGAAGAAGTTACGCGCAACCGCTCGTTCGTCAGTTGTGAGATCGACAGTGCGCGCCGATCGTCCCGCCTCGAGCGCGGGTTGGATCTTATCGAGCACGTCCAGTTCGGCGCGTGCCGTCTTGTCACCACTCTTCACACTCTTCTGCGCTTTCTCACGCCGCCGTTCGACGGTCGCCAGATCCGCCAGCGCCAGTTCGATCTGAATCGTTTCAATGTCACGAACCGGATCGACCGCGCCCTCGACGTGAATCACGCCTTCGTCTTCAAAACAACGAACGACCTGAACCACCGTGTCCGTTTCGCGAATATTGGCGAGAAACTGGTTTCCCAAACCCTCGCCCTTCGACGCGCCCCGAACCAGTCCCGCGATATCGAGAAACTCAACAGTCGCCGGTACGATCACCTCAGTCTTAACCAGCCGCGCCAGCGGTTCCAAACGCTCGTCAGGAACCGAAACCACGCCCACGTTCGGCTCGATCGTGGCGAACGGATAATTCGCCGCCAGCGCCGACTGTTGCGCGGTCAGCGCGTTGAATAACGTTGATTTGCCCACGTTGGGTAACCCAACGATACCTGCTCTTAGCATCTATTAACCTCGTGCGTGAAAACTAACCGATCATTCGCGGTGATGCAAAGCAGGTCGATCTCGGTATAATCTCAATTGAACTTGCAACCCGCAAGCGGCCTCCAACTGATGACTGTCTCTCTACTACTGGCGTTACTCGTCACTCTTAGCGGCACCATCGCTACGTACCTTTACGACGACAACGCGACGCTTGGCGCGCGATTGTGTTCCGGCGCGTGCCTGGGCTTGGCGGCGCTCGGTTTGGCCGGCTTCGTGGTAGCTTCGATTATCGGTTTGTTGAGTGGCATTGCCGTTTTGCTCAGCGCCGCTATCTGTTGCAGCCCGCTCGCGTTGTTCACCGACGCGGCAATCAGCAAACGGTTCAAACAAGATTGTCAGAACGCGTTGCGATCGGTTAGCAGTCCCAATGTGAGGTCAGCCGGTTACTTTCTTTTTTATCTCGTGATCGCGGTGGTTTTCTGGAAAGTTTTCGACCGCGCCGTTATCGAAGACAGCACCGGTCTCAGCACGGGCCTGCTCAACAACTACGGCGACCTGCCGTTTCACATCAGCGTGATCACGAGTTTTGCGTACGGCAACAACTTTCCGCCCGAGGATCCGACTTACGCCGGGGTCAGGTTCACTTATCCATTCGTCTCCGACTTTCTCTCGGCGATGTTTTTGCGCTGCGGTGCGGATCTGCGGCAATCGATGTTTATCGAAAACTTTCTGCTGGCGATCTCCTTCGTCGGCGTCATTCATCGCTGGGCGCTCGAGATGTTGCGCGACAGACTCGCCGCAGTGATCACGCCGTTGATAGTCATTCTGAGCGGTGGACTCGGCTGGGTTCTTTTGTTTCAGCAGGCGGACGCGAACGACGGTGGACTTTTTGGCGCGCTGGTAAATCTATCGCCCTCGTTCACTGTCATACCCGAAACGACCTGGCGTTGGGGCAATGCGATCTCGGCGTTACTCGTTCCGCAGCGCGGCTTTCTGATGGGCCTGCCGCTGGCCGTTCTCGCGTTCACGCAATGGTGGCTGGCAACTGAAAAAGAAACTCCGAAACCCGAGCGCGCCAAAAAGACAACGAATGTGTGGAAACAACCGGAAACGGAACCTTCACGTTTTCCGATCAGTCAACGGCGCATGATCGCTGCCGGCGTTGCCGCAGGATTGTTTCCGCTGGTC
>DATNJO010001114.1:0-3113 GCA_035603895.1 Pyrinomonadaceae bacterium | reverse complement strand
TGGACGTTGCCGAAGATTATTACCCGAGCCGAACCGAGATGGAACGCTCGATCGCTGCGCGTGCGGCGTTTGAGAACCAACCGATCGACGCGCTCTACTGTGGTCCGCTTTACAAAGATCTCACAAATGCGATCGCCGAGTACAAAGCAACCGGCAACGCGCAGGTCATTCGCGACGCGATCGACTCTCGCATCACCCGCTCGCTGCGCCGCGTTGATGACTTGGCGGCGAAAGCAAGTTCCCCGTGCACGATCAGGGGAATAACGTACTCTGTTCGCGGCGGAAAACTACACGTGAGTATTCCCGTCGAAGCGCAAGGCAATCATTTCGTGAGTTCTGTTTCCGCTCTCGATCGTTTAACCAAACGGCAGATCGAACGTCTGCGTTATCGCTACACGACTGATAATCAGAAAACTTTCCACGACGCGCGCGCTCGTCTCGTCTACGACGACCAACTCGGCGCGATCGTCGACTTCGGCGATCTCGACACTGCCACATCCGTCGGCCGGCTCGAAGGTTTCTTCTTTACCACCGATCGACGTACGCCGCTCTTCAGCGACTACGTCTTCGCGGTGGCCGACCTCTGATGTGGTCCATCGCGATTTACACCGGCAACTCGCCGTATCATCTTTCACCATGCGCGGAGATCAGCAATCCTGTTCTGACCAGCGCTAGCGTCACAGACGTCCCAACAACGTTCGTAGCCGACCCTTTCATGCTGCATGGATACATGTTTTTCGAAGTTTTAAGGAAGGGTTCAAACAAGGGCGTAATTGGAATGGCCGCCAGTGAAAACAGTTTGGATTGGAACTACCAGCAGATCGTTCTTAGTGAAGAATTTCATCTCTCGTATCCTTACGTTTTCGAGTGGCAGGGTGCGCATTACATGATCCCCGAGACGCTCGGCGCGAACGCGGTCTGTTTGTACCAGGCTGATGAGTTCCCCACGCGCTGGTCGCTGAAAGCACGGTTGATCGAGGGACAGCAGGCCGATCCGTCAATCGTTCGCTTCGCGGATCGGTGGTGGCTGTTTTCCTGTTCAACACCTTACCAGCACGACACACTTAGGCTATACTTCGCCGATGAGCTTACTGGACCATGGCGCGAACATCCCAAGAGCCCAATCATCCGAAACGACAAATCCCGGGCGCGTCCAGCCGGTAGAGTCCTGACGGTCGACAATAAGCTAATTCGCTTTGCCCAGGATTGTGGTCCACGCTACGGCTCGCGTGTCCGAGCCTTCGACGTTATCGAACTTACGACCACACACTATATAGACGTTGAGAACCCTGCGAGTCCGATCCTGCAACCAGGCGGCGCCGGCTGGAACGCCCTCGGCATGCACCACGTCGATGCGCACCAGCAAACAGACGGAAGCTGGCTCGCCTGTGTAGATGGATACAGGTAATTGTCGATTGCCAATTTTCTATTGGCGATTGAAAGGCACGGTTACGAGCGTGAACTTAGAGACACGGTTAAATCGGCAATTGGCAATCGTCAATCGACAATGAAAGTCCTCCTTTCTTCCGAACATCAATACCCCGCCAATAACGAAGTCGGCAGTGGTCTGCATCCGCGTTCGCTTCCTTCGGGCTCGGGTTTCTGGATGCACGACCTCGTGATGAAGGGCCTCGTCGAGATGGGCCATGAAGTGTTCTATCTGTTGCCGCACGCCGCAGCGGAACCAATGCCTCCGGGTGCGCAACGAGTTTCCCAACCAGTGTGGGACGCGGACATCCTGCACACGATCTCGGATCGCGATCATGCGCTCGTCACTGAATGGCAGTTGCGCGGAAAACCCTGGGTCGCGACCTGTCACATGGACATGCGCACGCGCGGCTTGGCCCAATCGCCAACCACTGACAACTGGGTCTTTGTCTCACGCACACTCGCGCGGCTTCATGGGCGCACACGTTACGTTTTGAACGGCGTCGATCCATCCGCGTGCATTTACTCTGAGACCAAAGAAGACTACGTGATGTTCATGTCGTCGATGGATTGGGAGATGCAGAAGGGCTTGGACATTGCCTTGTCACTCGCCGCGCGGTATCGCTTCAAGCTGGTCGTTGCGGGCACAGGCAACAACTACAAACGCGTCATGAGGGTCACGGGACTCTGCCGCCAGATCGGCGCTCACTACGTCGGCGACGTGCGCGGCAAAAGAAAAGCCGAGTTACTGGCCGGTGCAAAGGCGTTTCTCTTTCCAACGAGAGTTGATGAAGCATTTGGCCTGGGAATGGCCGAGGCGTTGATGTCCGGAACACCGGTGATCTGTAGCGACAAGGGCGCGTGCCCGGAGGTGATCACGCCTGACGTCGGCTTCGTCTGCCGCAACGATGCGGAATACCTTCACGCGCTGCGTAACGTCTCTCGTATCTCGCCCGCAGTGTGCCGCGAGAAAGCGATGCGCGAGTTTCACTACCAGCGCATGGCCGCGGACTACGTCAACGAGTACGAAACGGAGATAGCAGCTCGTCCCACTGTTGCATTGCAGCTTGCATAGAGAAGCGTTCGACGACTTCCGATGCGTGCGACGCACAGTTCTTTCGTAAGCTTTCATTCGACATCAAACGCTCAAGCGCCGTGGTGAGGCCGGCGACGCTGTGATCCGTGACGACGAGGCCGTCAACTTCGTGACGCACGAGCCGACTAATCGACGGACCGGCATCGATCGCGATCACCGGCACGCCGCAGGCCAGCGCTTCCCAAATCGAATTTCCAAAGCCTTCAATCCATGACGCCGAAACATAGATGTCAGCGCCAGCGAGCACGCCGAATGCATCGTGTGAGAAACCACAGATTCTGATGCGACCCGGTGGCGCGATATCTTCCGCGAGGTGTTCGAGAAAATTTCGTTGTGCTCCGTGGCCGTAGATCTCGAGATCCCAATCGGGGTAACGGTCTGCGAGAGCAGCAAACGCGCGCACGATCCATTCAACGCGCTTCTCCGACGACATCCGCGACAGGGTGATGACCCGCTTGCGCGCAGTTCTATTCGATCGGATTGGGGCAGTGGGTGCGACGAGAGGATTGTGAATCGATGTAGCACGCGCGCCGCGTGCGGTGAACCACTCCGCAATCAACGGATCGGTCGCTACGAGGTGTGCAGCGTG
>DATNJO010001113.1:0-4203 GCA_035603895.1 Pyrinomonadaceae bacterium | reverse complement strand
GCAGAGTAAACAACTTTAACAAAATCTGGGGAGTTCTCGATGAGAATAAAGGCCCTGAGGCGTGGCAGCTTTTGCTTGGCAGTTCGGTCAAGCGCTTGAACTATGAAGTTGCAGAAGACTCCAAGAAGAATTTCCATATCATCTGGATCGCTCGGTCCGATTTGCGTATCGAAGAATTTGGCGACACCCTTTCGGCCTGTCTCGACTAAGCCGCCGGCCTTTTCCTTGATCTCATGAAAGGCTAACGTGTCTATGTCAGCCGCAAGATCAAATGTGTAGTATTCGTCGATCGCTCTCGTGCCTACTGCCTGACCACCAAAGACCGACGTGCTTACGAGGCGTTTGATGAAGCCAGGGAAAGAAGAGGGTGGTTGGTAAGTCGGTGCCGGGCCTAGCAATGGGACGTCAACAAATCGGAATCCGAAGGTCGGGGTAAGCTTCAGCTGCTTTTGACGCTCCTCATCGAAAACCCAAACGGGCAAATTCGAAAGCAGACCGCCGTCTACAAACAGGCTTCTCTCGAACGGAAATGGTTGAAAGAAAAGCGGATAGGACGCTGAAGCGACTGCGGCGTCTACCGCATTTATGTCGGCATCTTCGTCACCACCGAACACCCGCATTTTTCCACTGAGCAAATCGCCGGCAACTACCTTGAGCGGAATTTTGAGGTCGCGAAATAAGACTGGTCCGCCAGCAATTCCAAGCTTCTGACATATCGCGTCATTTAGCCATTGGCGGATCCCATCCGCATCAGTGATACCATAGTGAGTCCAAATCTGCTTGAATAAATGGCTATGACGATAGAACGCAGAGATTATGGACCCGCCCATCTTGAGGACGTTTACGACTCCAAGCCTGCTCGGCACTTGAGGGAGGCGGTTGCTTCGGTACTCGTTGTCGAGCTTCTTGAAGGCCGCCCAGTCCCTTCGGTTTAAACGGTCGATCCAGTCGTCTTGAGCAATTTTATTGATTAGTTCATCCGCAGAGAACCCGGCGGCAATGAGAAGTGCAATAACGGCGCCTACAGACGATCCGGCGACAGCCTTGAGATGGATGCCGCGACCCTCGATCGCCTGCAGCGCACCGACGTGAGCATAACCTTTCGCGCCTCCACCTTCGAAAACGCCAAAAGCCTTCATTGCAGAACGCCTGAAAGTTACTCTGCCGCAACCATAGGAGGATCTGTTGGTTTCAACCCGAGGCGAGCCAGTACCTCGCGTGCGGCTAACTCAGTTGGCAGCTTTCCATTGACTTCTACGTCTTTATACTCCCGCATAATACGAGGAATCTGCGCTTCGGTGATGTCCTGATCATACCGCATCAACATTCTAGGCTCTATATGATCTTCCATTCGAACGCGCTCTTGTCGCGTGTCCTCGTCGACAGTGACGAAGACATGCTTGAGCACATTGGGCCTAGTTTGTTGAACTAGTGCGTGACGCACTTCGGCATGTCGCAAGCCGTCGATAACTAGGTCGCCTTCGTCACGCTCGTTTCTCCACTGCTTTTGACTCAGGACTGCCCTAACGAATTCGTCTACATCGGAGAGAACTAACGCTTGCCCTAGCCGTTGAAGTACCGTGCGATCATTCCTGTCCAAATTATTTTTGTCCGCGACAGACTGAACATATTCTCCAAAGCTTACGCGCGGCCAGTGAAGAAGTTCAGCGACTTTCTGGCTGATCGTCGATTTACCAGCACCGATCGGTCCCGAAAACGCCACGATTAGACCCATGAGACCCTCCATATCCAGTGTTAGCTTACGTTGGAGCCACTATATATGGCGCGCTCCGTTGGAGCTATCATGATTTGCCCGTTATCCAAAACGTTTTTGCATTCTCCCGGTTCATGCTTCAGAAACCGTCTCACCTCGTTCATTTCGATCCGCTCTATCGCCCTCATAGCGAGCAATAGGTGCTTAGTACACGTTCTAATTGGGGCATAGGCCACCCGGTTTCCGACCGTCCAGCACTGCTCATCTCCAGCACCTGTGCTCACCCTGCTGATGCTTCTGCGGACATTGAAACGGGCTTTGTCAGAGCCTACGAGGTTGGTCGGCGGCTGCCGTAAACGCATTCTCCAGCCGCCTTCACCAATCTCGGACCAATCCTCACCGGCTGGAAACCGGTGCATAGGGATCTCGTTCAGGGTTCGCCGGCCGAACGCCAGCCGTCCGGTACGCCATTGGGGATGTACCGAGTACAAACCCTGATCCCTAAGGGCGCTTAGTTCGAAAAATGGAGTTTCATAACGTAACTTATCTCCAAGTAGTCGTAAGTGCTCTAATCCGAAAGCCTTACTATCCCGAACTATTTTAGAAAGCATAGACGCGGAACTACAGCCGCTAAGCCTATCAGGAAAACAGACTAAGAGTGCACCACTTTGCGCAAGCCCGCGGAGCGTCTGCGTAACTAGGGGCAAAGCAATGTCGTCGTACCACGGCGGGTCAACGATGGCGCCTGTGGCTCCAATTCGCGAAAGGTCGTCTCGGACGTCTACAAATTGTACCCTTTCGTCACAAATCTCCTTCAGGCTCGCTGTGACAGGATCATCCATTCTTGAGGCATATATTAGATGGCGAAACCTGTCCGAATCGAAAGCCCTTAAAGCGACGGCCGGTGTGCATACTAAAAGTACCTTGTCCTGCGGGTCACACACGGAGCTCAATCGGCCCAGCAGTTGATCGATGGTGGTATTCGAAAAGCGCCACTCAAAATCAAGCGGATGCGGCAGGGGAAGGCGACTGTCACAAAATGGGCGAGCGAAATGAGTTTGACCAGCTTCCACAAGTCGCTCCGAAGCGAGCGCCAGTTTTGGACTCAAATGCTTGAGTACATCGGCAATCCTCGCGGGAAAAGCTCCGTCGCATGATGCTGTGAGTGACGAAAACGTGCTTGTAGTGGCGAGTTGCCGTTCTACGACTTGCAATAGGTCGGCTGATGCACAAGTCATAGGCCGCTCCAAATCGGATCTATCGCACGCGATGAGAGCTCCTCCAGCCAAATCTCAATGAGGTCATCTTGGTTGCGGAGCGCAGCACTCCGTACAGTGTCGAGACGAGCTGTCATCGTGGAAAACTTCTCGATACGTAATGGCACAATACGTCCAATAAAATCCTCGCGCATCTCTTGGATAGTATCCATTAGACCTCGGATTATGCCGGCGTGATCCGCGACTGGCGGGTAAGCCAAGGTGACATAACCATATAGATCAAGCGAAGTTTCTAGATATGACTTTAGTATTCGCAACTGGAGTTGAAATTCTCCTTCGGGTGCTCCCGTTGAGAAAGCGAAAGAAGCTGCATCGATGCCCTTGAGGCAGCAGACGCGACCATAACCTTCATATCGCTCCAGCCTGTGCAGGAATGGACGTAAATCTTCGGAGACTAGAAGATCTGAACTGAGGTTATCATCCGACCATAGGTAGACGCTTGAGCTTAGCTGTCTGGATTCCAATGCATCCATTGTCCATGCGATCCACTCGGGAACGAGATCTGGTGATCCACCGGAAAGATCAACAATCTGCGGCCGATCTGATTGTGTCGAGTATCGATCGACCATCTCTGCGGCCGACAGCCATTCTGAAACCGATGGGTTGGCCGACAGCATCCGGTATGGCACGTAGCAGTACCAACAGCGGTACGCGCATCCGGACACTTGGAAAATTTGCGCTGTAGTGACTGGAAAAAATTCAGTCTTTAGCCAGCGAGCAGCGGGAACTCCAGGGAGCGGATTGAGAGGCCAAGAGCCCTTCCGCTCTGCCTTGAAATGGCGAATACGACCGACGCCTCCACAGTTGGCTGGGACGCTCAAATCGGCTTCTTGGGTCGAACCTCCGATACGTGAGAGCAATATCCGGCGCCCCTCCACGTCTAGGCAATTGTCGCGGAGCCGAGCCGCCCGTTTCGCGGTGCTGTTTACGCCCAAAGTTTACCTTCGCCTCGGCCTTCCCTGCGGTTGTTTCGGTGTCGGCTCATCCGGCAGGTTCGGAAGCCGATCGTCCAAGTATTCTTGCACAAGCATGGTAGCATAGGCGAGTTCTTCTTCGGAAAGTGGGCGATTTTTTGGGACACCGTGCCAGTACTCAAAACACTTGCGGCAGCACGTCGCGGTTGCGTGCTGGCCGTAATAGACAAGGCGGCCCTGCAAAGGTGTCTGTCTTCCATCAAAACCCCCAGCCGGCTTTCCGATCGAAGACTGCAGT
>DATNJO010001112.1:0-4649 GCA_035603895.1 Pyrinomonadaceae bacterium | reverse complement strand
TTTCTCTTGATGACGCGAGTTATCAGGAATACGCGAACACAAAGGCTCCCGCTGTGGTGAGCGATGCGGATGCGCCGTGCTCGATCTACTTCACTTCCGGTTCGACCGGCAAACCAAAAGCGATACTCGGCCGGTTGAAAGGTATCGATCACTTCATGCGCTGGGAGATCGAAGCAGTTGGCGCAAGACCAGGAATACGCGTCAGTCAATTAGCATCGCCGGCGTTCGATGGATTTTTGAAAGATGTGTTCGTGCCGCTGTGTTCGGGTGGCGTGGTGTGTGCGCCGGAGAGCCGTGACGTGATTCTCGACGCGTGGAGTTTGGCTGACTGGCTGGATGTCGAGCAGATCGAGGTTCTCCATTGCGTGCCGTCCGTGTTTCGCGCTTTGTTGAATGAAGGCTTGAACGACCGCTACTTCGAAGAGTTGAAGTGTTTGGTGATGACGGGTGAACCGTTGTACCCGGCGGATGTGAAGCGTTGGCTTGACGTATTTGGCGATCGCGTCAGGCTCTTCAATATTTACGGCACGACGGAAACGAGCCTTTCGAAGTTTGTTTACGAGATCAAACCCGAAGACGTCGATCGACCATCGATTCCCGTCGGCAAAACAATAGCAGGTTCCACGTTGTTGCTCATCAACTCGCGCGGACAACTCTGCCGCGAAGAAACAGTCGGTGAGATTCACATCCAGACGTCGTTTCGGTCGCATGGCTATTACGGTGAGCCGGAGCTGACGCGGGAAGTATTCATTCAGAATCCCTTCAGCAACGACCCAACGGACATCGTGCACAAGACCGGCGACTATGGCCGGCTGCTGCCGGGCGGGGATCTCGAACACCTGGGCCGGCGCGATCAGCAAGTACAGATTCGCGGCGTGCGTGTGGAGTTGGGCGAGATCGAGAACCTGTTGCGGGCGCACGAAGAAGTAGCCGATGTGGCAGTGATCGATCGTGACGACGCTGACGGAAACAAGTTTCTGGTTGTTTTTGTGACGATGAGCAACGGCAGTGGCCCGGAGGTTTTGCGGCCTTATCTGGCCGATAAGCTGCCGCCGACGATGTTGCCTTCAGCGTTCATTGAGTTGGACCAACTACCCCGCACCCTTAACGGCAAGATCGATCGCAAGGCTTTGCCTTCGTTGGAATCGATTAAAGCCCAACAGGAGAGCGCCAACGGCAAACTGACGCCGATCGAGGAGATCGTCGCGACGATCTGGTGCGAGGTACTGCGACTGCCGACGATCGCCCGCAATGGCAACTTCTTCAATCTCGGGGGCCACTCGTTGTTGGTGACGCAGGTGCTGGCGCGCGTGCGTGAATACTTGAAAGTGGAAGTGCCCGTTCGCAGCGTCTTCGAAGCCCCGACTCTCGAAGGTTTTGCTCGCGTGATTCAGGAACAGCTATCCGCGGGAAGGCAGTCAGAGTTAGCCGCGATTGAGAGAGTACCGCGCGAAGGTGAACTGCCACTCTCGTTTTCGCAACAGCGAATGTGGTTCTTCGAACAAATATCTGAGGGCGTCGGTGCTTTCAATATCGCTTTGGGTGTGAGACTGACGGGTTCCTTAAACATCTCGACCCTGGACCAGACAGTAAGCGAGATCATTCGCCGGCACGAAGGTCTGCGAACAGTTTTTCCCGCCGTCAACGCCGAGCCTGTTCAGATAATTCAAGCGCCGCCGAGATTCAAACTGCCAATGGTTGACCTCAGCACACTGTCGCTTGAAGAGCGCGAACGCGAGGCAAACCGTCTGGCTCAGGAAGAGACGCGGCGTCGCTTCGATCTGGCGAATGGACCACTCGTCAGACCGACACTGTTGCGGATGAGCGATGAAGAGCACATCGTGATCTGCACGATGCATCACATCATCGGCGACGGGCAATCGTTTGAAGTCGTCATCGTGGAAATGAGTCAGCTCTATTCGAGCTTCAGTCAGGGACAACCGTCACCACTTACCGAGTTGAGTGTTCAATACGTCGACTACGCGGCATGGCAGCGGCAGTGGCTACAAGGCGAGGAACTGGAGAAGCGGTTAGCTTACTGGCGAAAACAGTTGGCCGATGCGCCGGAGCATCTGCCGCTGCCACAACGACGCGCTCGTCCGAAAGTGCAGGCTTTCGATGGAGTCAGGCATACGGGCGCGATCGCGGGCGCAGAGGCTGAAGCGATCAGGGATCTCGGCCGCCAGCAAGGTCTAACCTCGTTTATGACAATGCTGTCGGCGTGGGTGCTGCTGCTCAAATTGTACACCGGACAGGATGACATCGTGGTTGGTTCGCCTTATGCGAATCGCGAGCGAGCGGATCTCGAGAAGCTGATCGGAATTCTTGTCAACACACTCGTGCTGCGGGTGAATCTTGCCGGTGCGGTGACGTTCAAAGACGTCATGAGCCGCGTGAGAGACGTTTGTCTCGACGCTTACAGCCATCAGATGCCGCCCGAATTGCTTCGCGAAGACATGGTTAAGCAAGGTGAAGATCGCGACCGCCTCTTCGACGTTTGGTTTCAGTTGGAGAAACCGCGGCAGGAGGAGTTTGACATGAAGGGCCTGATTGTTACTCCGTATCACGAAGCGAGAGAAGTTACGAGATTTGAGTTGTCGCTGGGCCTGGACGCTTTGGACGACCAGGTAAGGGGCGCGATCGACTACGATGCTAACCTGTACACCCCAAAGATTGCGAGTCAGATGTTGGACGATTACTTCCGGCTCCTCACGCTGATGGCCGCCGACCCGGACGGAGAAATCGCGGGCGTATCGCTCGCCAGCCACGAAGAAGTCGAACGGCTCAGCGCAAGCTTCGCTGCCAGTCTTGAGGTTTAACTCAACACGGATAACAAGAATGAGTTACGAGAGCGTGCAAGAGAGGTTTAGCCGCATGGCTGCGGAGTTTGCTCCGCAAGTCGCCATCATGCGCGGCAACCGGCAGATCACGTACGGCGAGTTGGAGGCCGAATCGAATCGTCTGGCCAACTTCCTGCTCGAGTCGGGCGCGACTAAAGGCACGATGGTGGCGCTCTTTACTGACGATCCGATCCGGATTATCACCGGCATTCTTGGCGTGCTGAAAGCAGGCGCGGTGTTCGTGCCGCTGGATCCGACTTTCCCGAGCGGCCGCTTGTTAGTGATGAGCGACAAGGTGGAACCGCAGTGGTTTGTGAGCGAAACGAAGCACCTTGAGAAGCTGGACGAGTTGAAAAGTTTGAGCGGCGGCGAGGCGCAGGTTCTTTGTCTCGACGACGCGAGTTATCAGGAATACGTGAACACAAAGGCTCCCGGCCTCGCGAGCGATCCCGAAGCTCCATGCTCCATCTATTTCACTTCCGGTTCGACCGGTAAACCAAAAGCGATCCTCGGCCGGTTGAAAGGTATCGACCACTTCATGCGCTGGGAGATCGAAGCTGTCGGCGCTGGACCAGGAACACGTGTCAGTCAGTTAGCTTCGCCGGCATTCGATGGATTCTTGAAAGACGTGTTCGTGCCGTTGTGTTCGGGTGGTGTGGTTTGCGCACCCGAGAGCCGCGACATCATTCTGGACACGTGGAGTTTGGCTGACTGGCTGGATGTCGAGCAGGTCGAGGTGCTGCACTGCGTGCCATCGGTATTCCGATCGTTGCTAAACGAAAAACTCAACAGCCAGTACTTCGAAGAGTTGAAGTGTGTGGTGATGACTGGCGAACCGTTGTACCCGGCGGATGTGAAGCGCTGGCTGGATATATTTGGCGATCGCGTAAGGCTATTCAATATTTACGGCACGACTGAGACGACGCTTTCGAAGTTTGTTTACGAAATCAAACCGGAAGATGTCGATCGTCCATCGATACCAGTCGGCAAACCGATCGCTGAGACCTCTTTCATGGTCGTCGATTCACGCGGTGAACTCTGCGGTCTCGGCGCCGTCGGCGAGATTCACATTCGTACGCCGTATCGTTCGCACGGTTATTACGGCGCACCGGAGCTGACGCAGGAAGTCTTTATTCAGAATCCCTTCAGCGACGATCCCGCGGACATCGTGCACAAGACTGGCGACTACGGCCGCTTACTAATCGGTGGCGATCTGGAACACCTGGGCCGGCGCGATCAGCAGGTACAGATTCGCGGCGTGCGCGTGGAGTTGGGCGAGATTGAGAACCTGTTGCGAGCGCACGCATCCGTTGCTGACGTAGCGGTGATCGATCGTGACGACGCTGAGGGAAACAAGTTTCTGGTGGCTTTTGTGACGATGAGCAACGGCAGTGGTCCTGACACGTTGCGCCAGTATCTTGCCGATCGGTTGCCGCCAACGATGCTGCCTTCAGCGTTCATCGAGTTGGACCAGTTGCCACGAACGCTCAATGGCAAGATCGATCGCAAGGCTTTGCCTTCGTTGGAATCGGTCAAGGCACAGCAGGAAATCGACAATGGCAAGCTAACGCCGATCGAGGAGATCGTCGCTGGAATCTGGTGCGAGGTATTGCGGCTGCCGTCGATCGCGCGCACCAGCAACTTCTTCAATCTCGGCGGGCACTCGTTGTTGGTGACGCAGGTGCTGGCGCGGGTGCGGGAATACCTGAAAGTGGAACTCCCGATTCGCAGTGTGTTCGAAGCACCGGTGCTTGGAGACTTTGCCCGGCTGCTGGAAGAACAACTGAGTCAAGGTAATAAAACCGAACT
>DATNJO010001111.1:0-5680 GCA_035603895.1 Pyrinomonadaceae bacterium | reverse complement strand
CGTGCTTTCCGATCCGAAGAAGCGCTCCGTGTACGATCGCTTCGGGCAGTATTCGGAGAACCTCGCCGACGCGGCCGCGCGTGGCGCTGGTGGTCCATCCGGTGGCGGACGCACCAGCCCGGGTTTTGATTTCACTGGATTTGATTGGGGCAGTGCCTCGACCGGCGGTGGTGGCGGAGGTGGCAGCAGCTTCAAAGACATCTTTGCTGATCTATTCGGCGGCGGCGCGGCGAAGGAAAAAGAGCCTCCTCGTCCACAGCCGCAACGCGGCACAGACATTGAAATGCCGCTGAGCCTCTCGTTTGAAGAGGCAATCAAAGGACTGACGACAAACATTACCGTCAACCGTTCCGAGCAGTGTTCGCGTTGCAACGGCGCGGGCGACACCGGTGGACCAGTGGTTGTTTGTTCTACGTGCAAAGGTTCGGGCCAGGTGCAGCGCGCCGGCGGGCGTTTGAGATTTGCGCAGGAATGTCCCGACTGCGGCGGCAGCGGCCGCAGGCGTTCGCCTTGTTCGCTTTGTCACGGCAAAGGCGTGACGCCAAAGAACGAGACGGTGAAGGTTCGTATTCCCGCGGGTGTTGAGACCGGATCGCGCGTTCGCATTCCCGGCAAAGGTCATGGCGGACGTTTGGGTGCACAGGCGGGAGACTTGCACATCATCACCAACGTCGGCGAGCACAAATATTTCAAGCGCAAAGGCGACAACATTTATGTGACCGTGCCGATCACTGTTCCGGAAGCGGCGTTGGGCGCGAAGATCGAAGTCCCGACTGTTGAAGGAAAGTCGCAATTGCGCATTCCACCGGGCACGCAATCGGGACAGAAGTTTCGTTTGCGCGATCGTGGTGCGCCGTCGTTGCGCAATCCGGGCGCGAAGGGTCACCAGTTTGTGGAAGTGCAGGTGACGTTACCGAAAGTGATCTCGGAAGAGACGAAAGAGTTGCTGCGAGAGTATTCGAAGTTAAACTCAACGAATCCACGAGTCGAGATGGGACTGGAGTGATTGTCGATTGTCGATTTTCGATTGACGATTTCAAGAACCTCAAATCAGCAATCGTAAATCAAAAATCAAAAATGTCATGAGTCGCAAACCAAAAACCTACACGATCAGCGCGGTGGCGGATCAATATGGCATTCATCCGCAGACGCTGCGGCTTTACGAGCGTGAGGGGTTGCTGAAGCCTTCGCGCTCAGAAGGCAACACGCGGCTGTACACGGACCCGGATCTTGAGCGACTGGAACTGATTCTTTCGTTGACGCGCGACCTCGGCGTGAATCTCGCGGGCGTGGAGATCATTCTCAACATGCGCGAAAAGATGGACGCGATGCAGGCTGAGTTTGAGCGGTTCTTCAAATATCTGCAAACGCACGCTGACGAGCTGACGAACTTCGAGACGGTGCCGGAAGGATCTGAATCGCTTGTGCCGATGACGCGCGTGGGCGCGCTGCGGCGTCGATCGTCGCACAGTTGATCTACCAGAAGACGAAGTGTTAATCTCCCGCGGCTTTACCTCACATCTCAGCAGGAGTTTACAAGATGACCTCACTCATCACGCGCTTTCTCTTTGTCTCTCTAATTCTCTTTCCATTTGCTTTTAATCCCCGGTCCGCTTACTCGCAGGACTTGGACACCGTCACAATCACCGGTCGTGTTACAGACCAGAACGGCGCTGTCATTCCTGATGCGGAAGTCGAGGCGACACTCACTAGGACACGACTGACACGCCGGATCACAACCGACGGCGAAGGTCGTTACCGATTGATCCAACTCGAACCCGGCAACTACCTCATTCGAATCTCTGCTCACGGCTTCGCCACACAACAGATCGAAAACGTCTCGACTGTTTCCAGTCAGAGTTTGCAGTTCGACGTAACGTTGATTCCATCAACGGTCGTTGTTGAGCCGGTAGTGATCACGACGGCAGAAGCACCTGTCGTCGACACCAAGCGAACGGTAACCGGCGCAACACTCAGCTTCAACGAAACAAAATCGCTACCACTCATTTCGCGCTCACCGCTCGATCTGATCTTCACTTTACCAGGCGTTACAGAGGAGCCGCTTTCTACACGCGATCTCGCTGAAGATCGCAACAGCAATCCCGCAAACACACCTGAAGAAGCAGGTGTGTTTTCGCTCGCAGGTGCTCCGGCCTACTCAAACAACCTGACGATCGACGGTCTCGATAACAACGACGATCGCGCCGCCCGCGAACGTTTCCAATCCTCGCTTGAAGCAGTTGCCGAAGTTCAAGTGATAGTTAACCAGTTTTCAGCGGAATACGGCCGTGCGTCAGGCGGACGTGTAAATTTGCGCACCCGCAGTGGCTCGCGTCAGTTTCACGGCAGCGGTTTCTATTTCTTTCGAGACGAATCGCTCAATGCGAACACCTTTCGCAACAACTCGCTCGGTTTATCGAGATTGCCGCTCCAGGACCACGTCGCAGGATTTACTTTCGGCGGACCATTAAAGCCGTTGCGCGGCACCGTCTTCTTTTTCTCTTACGAACAAAACAAGACGCTCGATAGCGCGCTTACCGATACGCTCGTACCGGTTGCACAAAACGATCGGTATCCGTTGCCAGCGCCGACCACTCTCGAACAGCGTCGTGTTGAAGAAGTTGAACCGCCATTACTCGCGGCAGAAGTCGCCCCGTTTATCTCCTCACTCAACACGCCGCTTACGAACACAAGCATCACCGCGCGCGTGGACCATCAGTTCAGCGAGACCCACAACGTTTCAGTCGTTTATCAAGCCGGACGGCTCATCAATCTGCGGCAGTTCGGCGGCGGCAACCGTTTGGCGGACGCGTTACAAGCGCGCAATCGCAACTCCGACGCGATCTCGTATTCTGACAACCTGGTGTTCTCCTCACAGGTCGTCAATCAACTTAGATTTCAGTACTCACAGCTTGCGCCCGCATTCAAGACCGCTGCGGGCAACAAGCCGGTCGTGCTTATCACGCTGAACGATCCGTCAGTTTCCGGCACTCTCGTTGCCGGGTCATCGACATTAGGCGGGAGCGACCGGAGAGAACACAGAGCCCAGCTACAGGAGATATTGTCGATCGTTAATGGAGATCACTCGCTGAAATTTGGCGTCGACGTTCACCACGTGCGCTCGACCTTTATCGACTTATCTGACCTTACGGGCACGTTTAGTTTTGCGAGTGCAGGCGATTTTCTGGTTGGTGTTCCGAGCCGTTACCGGCAGAACTTTCAGAGCTCGTCGACACAGTCGAACACCTACGCTGGTTTCTTCGTGCAGGACGAGTGGCAGGTGCATCCGCGCGTGCTCCTGAGCTACGGCTTGCGTTACGAGCGCGAAACGATTCTCCACGACCCGAACAATTTTGGACCACGTTTTTCCGTCGCCTATTCGCCTTTCGAATCGGCGAAGATGGTTCTCCGGTTCGGCGGAGGACTCTTTTATAACCGGCCGTTGCTGCGCACGATCGACGACTTCACGCTCGGCCAACAACAACTCTTCTTCGACACCAACACGTTGCGCGATCCGATCACCGGCAAACTGATGACTGCGGAGCAGCGACGTGCTTTCATCGCTGCGAACATTCGCTTCCCCGAAACCCTGCGCGCTGATTCAGACCTGGTCCGGCAGTTTGGCGTCTTGAACAACGACTTCTTGCGGCGTTTGGATTCCGCGTTGCGGATTCCGGAGAGCTATCAGATTAACGCTGGTGTTGAGCGCGACTTGGGTCGTGGGTATTCCGTTGAAGCGAACTTTACTTTCACGCGCGGCCTGCATCTCTGGCGCGAGTTCAACGCGAACGCGCCCGTGCTACCTTCCGGGTACAGCAACTTCACTGAGTTTCTCGCTTCGCGCGACTTCGCAAACTTTACCAATCCGGTTACAACGACTCGACCGCTTTTCAACTCCAGTAATGCAGGCGAACTGGTTCGGTTCGGCCATAACAGCCTTAACCCTGAAAACCCCAACGCCGTAACTCGAGTGATGGAGTTTGGCGTGCCTGTGTCGGTGATGAATCTGACGAGCACGTCCTCGACGATGCTGGATACGGCGTTAGCGGGACTAAATCATCTGCGGCCCGATCCGACTCGCGGTGAGATCGAGCAATTGATCTCTGCGGGGAACAGTTTCTATCGCGGGCTGACTGTCGAGTTGCGCAAGCGTTTCGATTCTAATGGTCGCTTTGCTTTTCGCGCCGGTTACACGCTTTCGAGTCTTTTTGACGACGGTGTTGTGAACACCTCAGACGCGCTCGTGCCCGGAGACTTTCGCGCCGAACGCGCGCGCAGCCTCCTCGACCGCAGGCATCGTTTTGTTCTTTCTGGTAGTTTCAACTTGCCGCATTACTTTGGTGGTCTAACCATATCGCCTATTTGGCGCGTTGCATCTGAAGCGCCCTTCAACATCTCTCTTAGTGGCATCGACCGCAACCTCGACGACGTTAGTAACGATCGTCCTAACTACTCAGGCGATCTTAGTCTGCTTCGCTGGCGCAAACCCGGCGACTTCCTCGACCCTTCCATCCTTCAATCGTTCACCCTCCCACCCGTCGGCCAACCCGGAAACCTTCCCCGCAACGCCGGCCGCGGCCCCGGCCTCTTCGTTTTCGATTTGAATGTCACGCGGGAGTTTCAAATCAAACGAGCGCGTATCCGCTCCTCGATCGAGTTCGACAACGTCCTGAACAAGACGGTCTTCAGTTTTGGATCGGAATTCATCAACTTCAATTCGAATTCCAATGATTCCTTCCTGTTAGCCACACGCACCGGACGCCCTCGCCAACTGCGTATCGGCCTAAAAGCGGAGTTTTAGCCACAGATGAACACAGACGGACACGGACTGAAGCATAAGGAATTGACGGGGAAGATTCTGGGGGTCTTCTACCAAGTCTATGATGAGTTAGGACCCGGTTTTCTCGAATCGGTCTACCAAAAGTGTTTGGCGATCTCGTTTAGGGAGGCGGGTCTTAGCGTCTGCTGGCCTGTAGCGATTCCAGTGTGGTTTCACGGGCAGCAGGTCGGCCACTTTGAGGGTGATATGCTCGTCGAGAGAGTCGTGTTGCTTGAGCTAAAGGCGGTGCGAGCTTTGGAAAGTTCACACCAAGCTCAACTGCTTAACTACTTGCGCGCGACTGAGATCGAGGTCGGCTTGCTACTCAACTTTGGCGTGAGGCCGGAGTTTAAAAGACTGCTTTTCGACAACCCAAGAAAAGGCGCCAGGTAGCTGTTCAAGTCTTGTTTCCGGGCTTTCAGTCCGTGTTGATCTGTGTGTTTCCGTGGCCTCACATCGAGCTCGTGAGCGCTCAATTCGTCTTTTCATCCATCGCTGGTTCATCATCTTAAAACCTTCCAACACTACTTCTGATGTCTTCCTGCCCCCGCAGTTTGCATCCCTATATCTGCCAACGCGTATTCTTACGAAAAAACAGCTCATTTCGTTGTGATAAACTCACATCCGGCCGCAAGTCGGAGGTTTTTCCCGCAAATGCCAGTCATTGACTCCCAATCAGAACACGTCGGCGAGGTCGAGGCCGCCCTCCTCGACGCCGAGCTTTTCCTGAAGTATCAGGCGCCGGAACGCGCCATCAAACGCCTCCGGACCGCCCTGGAGCTAAACAGCCGCTCCATCAAGCTGCGCGAACGCCTCCGCGAAGTCTATGCAGGTCAGAAACATAAAGAAGAAGCAGCGCGC
>DATNJO010001110.1:0-2963 GCA_035603895.1 Pyrinomonadaceae bacterium | reverse complement strand
TCGTCGTAATGTTTGAGTTCAGGCGGTGTTTCGGCAGGGCCTCCGCGCATCGATTCATCGCGGTCTGCTTTTACTCTTTCAACAGCTTGTTGCCACTGTTCGAACGTCGCCACGTTGGCCGCATTGTTTACCTGCGATGGCATCTGCGGCAGGTGCTTAGACCCTCTGAATTGCCGTATGGTCCAGACGGCGAATGCGATGATTACGACGGCTATAACGGAGAAAACTCGCTTCATAATTAGAACGAAATCTTACTGCAATCGGGCAGCAATAACAGGGCAAATTGGCAGTGCTTGCAAGATTCTTTTCAATTGACAACCGGTCCGAAAGGAGTATCATGGGCAGACTTCACGTAACGGTAATTCCACTTCCCCGCACGGACTCCCTTACCGTTAGGAGAGTAAAGACTGTTAGCCTTCCCAGTAGGCTAAAGCGCTGTTGTTTGTATTGCGCATTAGCGTCATAACAAAAATTCATTGGTCCTTGTTTGGCGAGGGTTTGCGTTTTAGTTGCAATAGTTCGGTGCGGGAACTTTTACAACGACTTCGCCGGTTTTGCCGTCTGATATGGATGATTTTTACGCGTTATCTTTACAGAGACGTCGGTGTCGTCACCAAGTTTTTTTGATGATTGTAAGAAAGGACGCTTTAAAAAAGTTAGCTCCGTCATTACTGGCCGGTAACAACGGAGCCAATCTGAACGCCGAACCCCACACTGCATGAGCGTAAAGGTGCGTCGCTCGACTGCCTGCATCATAGCGCAAAGTGCAGCGTGGACTCAAATAATTAACGGAGTCACAATGCACGATGCCACTCGGCTAGGTCCGCCTTCTCCAATTGCTCAGCGATAGACCACATTGCGCGTACTAGTGCGCGCCGTTTATCCGAGCTCTGGCCCAAGCCATCTCTTATAGCTTTATCCATTTAAGAACTGCGGGCGCTTGCAGCGGGACTCCATTGCTAAATGGAGCCTGACTATGAACATTGAAGCGGTTGACCATGATCCCCAATGGTACGTTGTCCACACAAACCCCAAGCAGGAAGATCGAGCCTTCAGCAACTTGCGCTGTTGGGGGGTCGAGACTTTGCACCCCAAGATGAAAACACGTCGCGTTAATGAGTTCTCCGGGGCTTTGACTTACATCACTAAGCCGCTGTTTCCTCGCTATATTTTCGCGAAGTTCGACGCGCGTAAACAGCTTGCCAAGATCTCGTTCACGCGTGGCGTGCATAACGTGGTGAGCTTCGGCGGCCAGCCAACGCCAGTTGAAGAAGACGTCATCCGAATTATCAGTTCAAGGATTGACGATAATGGCTTTGTGAAACTCGGAGATCAATTGAAACCTGGCGACAAGGTCGTCATCAAGGCTGGACCATTGCGCGACTTCCAGGGTGTCTTTGAACGGGAGCTTAATGACAACGAACGAATTTCTGTTCTGCTGACAACGATTAGTTATCAGGGACGCGTGGTCGTTAGCCGGGACGTGCTCGAACGCGCCAGCGGTTGAGTTACCTGACAATTTAAAACACAAACGGGCGCCAAAGCGGCGCCCGTTTAGTTTTGCAGTTTTAATATTCCTTTAGAGTGAAAAGGATTTCACCACCAACGTTGAGTCCGGCCTTGCTGAACTCACTGGCGGTTGTTGACTTGAGGCGGCATTGACCGGCGGCAATCCGTACGTCTGATCGACCAGGCGAATCTTCAACGGCTCAGCAGTTCTTACCTGCAAGACCAATTCGATTCCCTCTTTTGGAAAACCATCGACGAACAAGCCCCAGCGATCTTTGAGTTCATCCATCTGCTTGTTATTGACGGATGAGCTCAAGACCTGCGTATTTGAATCGAGGTAGATCGACATCGTCCCAGCTTGTCGCGGCGACGTGATTCGCAGGCGTAACGTCTGCACACCGTCCGATTCTTTTTTCTCCAGCACTGACAGTTCCGGCGCCGGCAGTTGTCCAAGTGGAGCCGGATTAAGCGTGTACTCGCGCGACTTTCCTCCGTAACCGAAGTCAGCCAGAGTCCCCTTCGCCTCGTTGCCGGTAAAGAATTGCGACGTGCGGTCATCGCGTTGAGTCAGGTCGCTGGCCCAAACCGCTTTGCCGTTATCGGCATTCAACGCATATACAATGCGATTGAACGGTTTCTCCGTGGCAGTCGCGGTAGTCAAGACACCAACGACCAGCAGGACCACCGCGGCAACCGCGGACAGTCCGGGTGCGAACCATTTGAATGGCGCGGCGATCAAGCGCAGATGTGGTAGTAACAGTCCAAACAACAGGACCATCAACGCAATCACAACTATGGACCAATTTAGCGTGAGTCCGACGAATATCTGGTAAATGACCGGAGCCATCAAAATGATCGCCGGCAACGCACAAACGCTGATAACGATCAGGTTGAGCAAGCTGTGCGGCTTATCAGTGGGCGCCAGTAAGATCCACGCGAGACCGATAAGGCTGAATAACAGCGGCCAGTGGAAAACAAAAGTCGCGCCCGGCAGGACGAAAGTAGTGACCACCATCAACAGAACCCACCAGAGCAACGCACCTGTTGCCAGGTCTTGCAGACTCACGCGATTGCGAACCAGCGCGTAAACCGCAAGCGTCGTCGCGATCGCGAGCGCGATAAAGCCAAACAGTAAGAGCCGGCTTTGCGCGGCTTCGGCTGACGGCCTCAGCAACCAGAGTGCGTTCCAGAGTAACCACCCGAAGAGTGACGCAACCAAAACACTCACGAAGAGCGAACCGAATCCAAGCGCGACACCGCGAACGGTCAGCTTCTGTTTTCGCAAGCCCACGATCAATAGCGCGAGAAACAACGCCGAAACAACGAGCGTCAACGGAATCACCCAAGCACTCGAGTAATGAACCAGAAACTTTCCAAACAGATCGAAGTAAACAGCATTGCGCTCTTTTGTTTGCGTGAGATCGAGATCTCCCAGGCGGCGTGTCAGCGCGAGG
>DATNJO010001109.1:0-6886 GCA_035603895.1 Pyrinomonadaceae bacterium | reverse complement strand
GAGTATGTGGCGCCGCGCACGCCGGTTGAAGAGATACTGGCCGGGATCTGGGCTGAAGTGCTCCAGCACGACCGTATCAGTATCAACGACAACTTCTTCGATCTCGGTGGGCATTCTTTGTTAGTGACACAAGTTCTCTCTCGCGTGCGTGATACGTTCAATGCGCAATTGCCTCTGCGAAACTTTTTCGAAGCACGCTCACTGAAAGATCTCGCCGCTCGTATCGAAGCGGAAATGCAAAACGGATCCGGCTTGCAATACGCCGCGTTGCAACCCGTTTCGAAAGAGATGCCACTGCCGCTTTCCTTCGGTCAACAGCGTCTCTGGTTCCTGAATCAACTGGATCCTGATAGCGCGCTTTACAACATTCCCACAGCAGTGCGATTGAGAGGAGCGCTTGATGTCGCTGCGCTTGAAGGAACATTCAGAGCGATCATAGGCAGACACGAAAGCTTACGTACGACGTTTACGGTCGCCGATGGCGTGCCGGTACAGGTCATCTCGAACGATTTTGAGGTGCCGCTACGCGTGCTCGATTTAACCAGTCTCGATGACTCGAAGCGTGAAGCAGAGGCATTGCGTCTCGCAAACGAGGATGCCTTGCGTCCCTTCGATCTCGAGCACGGGCCGTTGCTGCGTATTCTTCTCCTGCGACTGTCCGGCGAAGATCACCTCCTGATTTGCACCACACACCACATAATCAGCGATCTCTGGTCCAGGGGCGTGCTGTTGCGAGAGGTCAGCCAGTTGTACGCCGGCCTGGCGCAGCGCACACCTGTCACGCTTCCTGAGTTGCCGATCCAATATGCGGACCATGCCTACTGGGAAAAGCAGTTGCTTCAGGGTGAAGTACTGGAATCGGAGCTCGCCTACTGGAAAAACCAGCTACTGAATGCGCCTCCTTTCCTGAATCTTCCGGCCGATCGACCGCGGCCTGCCGTGCAATCGTTGCGGGGCGCTAAGGAAGGGATCGCACTGCCCGAGGCGCTTTTGGATGGTCTGCGAGCATTGAACCGCCGTGAAGGAACGACGATGTTTATGACGCTACTGGCGGCATTCAACGTCCTCCTTGCGCGCTATTCCGGACAACAAGACCTTCTCGTTGGCACTCCGGTCTCGAATCGCGACCGCGTCGAGATCGAAGGATTAGTTGGTTTCTTTGCCAACACGCTCGTGATGCGGACGGACACTTCTGGCAATCCCACGTTCCGCGAACTGCTCCACCGCGTGCGCGAAACTTCGCTCAGCGCGTATACCCATCGCATGTTGCCGTTCGAGATATTGGTAGAAGAGTTGCAGCCGCAACGCGACACCGGCTACACACCTTTGTTTCAAGTGATGTTCGTCCATCAAATAGCGCCGCGTGAGACGTTTGCGCTTCCCGGTTTTTCGCTCGAACGAATGGACATCGGCAATCAGACGTCGAAATTCGATCTAACAATCTTCTTCGTCGAGCGTCCGGAAAACATGTCGGCATGGTTTGAGTACAACACCGATCTGTTTGATGCGACAACCATGCAGCGCATGCTCGGCCACTTGCAGATACTACTCGAGGCCATCGTCGCCAATCCTGATCAGAGTTTGCGCGAATTGCCTCTCTTGACCGAGAACGAGCGGCAACGAATGCTTTGCGAGTGGAATGTTACCGCGACTAACCGCGATCGTTCGCAGCTCGTCACCGACCTCTTCGAAGCGCAGGTCGAACGCACTCCCGATGCTACCGCTTTAATCTTCAATGAACGGAAATTCACCTACGCGGAACTGAATGCGAGCAGCAATCGTCTCGCACATCTCTTGCGCGCCCGTGGCGCGCGACCGGACATGGCAGTTGGCATTTTCCTGGAACGTTCACCCGAGCTGCTCATCGGCACGCTCGCTATTCTCAAAGCGGGTAGCGCATATCTGCCGCTCGATCCGACCTTTCCACCTGAACGACTTGCCGCGATAGTTGAAAACGCGCAGCCATCGCTCGTGCTTACATATTCCGATCTCGCAGGTAAACTTCCCGCTACACGCGCGCAATTCCTCTACCTCGACCAAATGGATTTTGCAGACTATAGCAACGCAAACCCGTCGCGTGTTGCCGAGCCGCAGAATCTTGCTTATATCGTCTACACCTCAGGTTCGACGGGCAAACCCAAAGGCATCGCTATGCCGCATGCTTCTTTAGCCAATCTCACCGAGTGGCAAATAGGCGATAC
Source organism: Pyrinomonadaceae bacterium (assembly GCA_035603895.1). Taxonomy (GTDB): domain Bacteria; phylum Acidobacteriota; class Blastocatellia; order Pyrinomonadales; family Pyrinomonadaceae; genus PSRF01. Next base: position 4,685 of record DATNJO010001109.1, on the reverse strand, counting down.
AACGTTGACGGGCAAGGTGCGTATCCTCCAGTTTGCAGCGCTGGGTTTTGACGTGTCCTCACAGGAGATGTTTCCCGCCTGGTGTGATGGCCATACGTTATTGATGATCACTGAGGAAATGCGTTACGACATGAACGCGCTGCTGCGTTACTGCGATGAACAGAGGGTCGAGAAAGCTATTCTGCCTGTAGTGGTGTTACAGCAGCTCGCCGAAGAGGCGCAGGCCACAGGACTTGTGCCGCGAAGTTTGCGAGAGTTCGCAACCAATGGTTCGCAATTACAGATGACGCAACCAATCGTTAACTTCCTGCGCGACTTGCAAGCCACGCACTTCAACCAATATGGACCATCGGAAACTCACACGATGACGGCGTGCAAGTTACAGGGTGACCCCGAAAAATGGCCGAAATTGCCACCTATCGGCCGCCCCATAGCGAATACGCGAGTCTATATCCTCGACGCTGATGGCCAACCTGTCCCAGTTGGCGTGCCGGGTGAAATCTATATCGGCGGCGAGTGTCTGGCGCGCGGCTACATCAACAACCCCGAAGCGACAGCCCCTGTGTTCGTTCCCGATCCGTTCAGTAATGTTGGCGGAGCACGACTTTATCGTTCGGGCGATTTTGGCCGGTACCTGCCTGACGGACGCATCGAATGTCTCGGACGAAAGGACCATCAGGTAAAGATTCGCGGTTACCGCGTAGAACTCGCTGAGATAGAAGCGATTTTGACCGCGCATCCATCCGTGCGTGAAATCGTAGTGATGGCGCACAGCACGGACGACGGACAGAAGCAATTGGTGGCTTATGTCGTGGGAACGACGAACAGCCACGAGTTGCGTCAATACCTGCGCGAGAAGTTGCCGGAATACATGATTCCGTCGACGTTCATGATGCTCGACTCATTACCCCTAACGTCGAATGGCAAACTCGATCGCAGCGGCCTGCCCATTCCTGAGAGACAGAAGTGGGAATCTTCAAATTACAAGGCGCCAGGCACGCCTACGGAAGAACTTCTGGCAGGTATCTGGGCTGAAGTGCTCGGCATCAGTAGCGTCGGAACACAAGACGACTTCTTCGAACTAGGCGGGCACTCCTTACTGGTAACACAAATTGTTTCGCGTGTGCGCGACGCCTTCAGCGTGGAAATACCAGTGCGCGTACTCTTCGAGGAATCTACGATCGAGACATTCGCGCGGGTCGTCGACGACGCTATGAGAACAAAGAGTGGGCTGCTACCGCCGCCAATCGTGCCGGTCTCGCGCGACCAGGGACCGCTTCCGGCGTCGTTTATTCAAGAACGCACCTGGCGCATGGCCCAACTTGAAGGACGGCCTTCAATCTACAACTTTGAAGTAAAACTCGAAGGCACGCTCGACGCTGCTATTCTCGAGCGTAGTCTTGGGGACGTCATCAGACGCAACGAAATACTCCGCACCACCTTTGTCGCTATTGACGGTCGACTGTTTCAGGTCGTCAACCCTGAGCAACTCTTTAGTCTGCCCATTGTGGATCTGAGCGATGTCGCTGAGTGCGAGCGCGAGACGCGGGCCCATCAGCTATCATTGGACCAGAGTGTAAAACCATTCGACCTGACGGTTGGACCACTCTTCCGCTTCTCCCTCTTGCGGCTGAGTGCTGATTCTCATCGTTTATTGCTGACGATACCGCACATCGTTTGCGACCATACTTCCATTCCGTTGTTCGCTGGTGAGGTGGCAACGCTCTACCATGCTTACAGTCACGGCCAGCCATCGTCACTCGGAGAACTTTTAATTCAATACGCAGACTTTGCGGCGTGGGAGCGAGAATGGCTTCAAGGCGAAGTTTACGAAAGAGAACTCTCCTACTGGCGCACACAACTGGATGGTTGCCGTCCGACACTGCAACTTCCGACCGACAGGCCGCGTCCGCCGATCAAGACTTATAAGGGCGCGCAAGTGTTGTTCTCGCTGCCCGACGATCTGGCAACGGCCGTGCTAAGTCTGGCGCAACAAGAGAAGTGCACAGTATTCATCACCTTGCTGGCCGCCTTCAAAGCACTGCTCTACCGGTATACAGAGGAAGACGACATGATTGTCGGAACCGCGGTCGCCGGACGAGTACATGCCGGCATCGAAAGACTAATCGGAAACTTCGGTACGCCGCTCGCCCTGCGCACCCACCCTACCGGCAGAATGTCCTTTAAAGAATTGCTCATGCAAGTGCGCAGGGTCGCTCTCGACGCTTACACGCATCAGGATCTTCCTTTCGATCGGTTGGTCGAGGAGTTGCAATTTGAACATGATCCGAGCTATTACCCGCTCATTCAGGCCGGGTTCGTAGTCCATACCGCGCTGCCACAAGACTCTGTTGCCGTCGGCAATCTCAACATGGAGATAGTTAACTCGCATTCAGGTCGCTCGATCTTCGATCTAACAGTGCGAATGCACCATACGCCTGGTGGCATGGCAGGCTCTTTCGAGTACAACACAGATCTCTTTGAGGCTTCGACGATCAACGAAATGATTAAACGCTTTCTTACTCTTCTGGATGGTATCGTCGCCGTTCCCGAACAAGCGCTCGCAGATCTCCCGTTCTTCGTTGAGAGTGAGGGTGGGCCGATCGCAACGACTTGTCCTTCCACATCTTCTGAAATCAGCAGCTCACAACCGTACTAAACGTCTCGCTAACCAGACCCACGCCGCTTTTTCTGAAGGAGATGCGAATTAATCTCCGGCAAGGAGCCTTGAACCATGCTTGATCTAATGGAACAGGTGTCACAGATCGCCCGTCTTGACGACCGAACTTTACTTGCAGTCCGGCAGGAAGTCGTACAACTCGACGAGCAATGGACCAACGTTTATTCGGAATATCACACGGGCGGGTGGCAGACGCTCTCGCTTCTGAACAGCACGAGTATTCCTTCTGACACGGTTATCGAAGATTGTAAGCCGGTAGAAACATCGCTGCTCCAAAGGATGCCCCAAACGCGCTCTTTGCTCAGAGGTCTGGGTTTCAGTTACATGTGGGCCCGACTTGCCCGGCTTGAGACTGACTCTTTTCTGATAGAGCACCGTGACTACCAGGAACTCAAAGATGCGCGCCGGCTACGGCTGCACATTCCACTGGTAGTTAACCCTTTCTCTTCTCTTGTGATTAACAGCACGAGAGTCCACCTCGCGCTGGGCTACATCTGGAAACTCAACCCAATGCACCGGCACGGCGCCGGTAACTTCGGTAAAGATGCCCGCCTTCACATCATTCTGGATTGTTATGTTGACGAAGTCCTCGACGCGCTCGTGAGTTCCGAAACGCTCGATCCGATCTGCGTCTATAACCTGCCCCCTGCCGCCGACGGCGAAATTGACAAGGTGTTCCACACGGCCACGAGTTTGGCCGCTGCGGGTGATTTCAAGGCGGCCGAATATCACCTGCTCAAACTGTTCCATGAATACCACCTGGAGGAAGGGTTTTCTTTCGACCTCGTCATACGCATGTACGACTCGATCGGGGACTCCGAAAAAAGCGAACTCTGGCGGCGAAACAAGAGCAGGTTTTTACAACCCGTTGAGACACTGGTCGCGCGGGATTGAAGTAGTGCTGCAACCAAACATCGACTGACACAGGGAGATACACCATGAACGCAAACGACTTGAACCTGAAGAACAGAGACTTCATTGACTTGCGAGACTTCAGCCCTGCTGAGCTGGACTCGTTAATCTCGCTCGGTATCCAAATGAAAACCGGTAACAACTCCAAAAGCATTCTCGATCGCAAAACACTCGGCATGTTGTTCACCGTTGCTTCAACCCGGACCCGGATCTCTTTTCAGATTGGCGCGCGACAGATGGGCGGGCACGCCGAGTATTACAACGGGAACGATCTGCAACTTAGCAATCACGAGAACCTGATGGACACGGCCGCCGTCATGAGCCGTTTTCTCGACGGACTGATCGTCCGGACCTACGACATGCAAGCCTATGGAAAAGGACGCGAAGACATTTGCACGCTCGCGAAGTACGCGGACATTCCGGTTATCAACGCTCTCGACGAGCAAGGTCATCCTTGCCAGGTCATGTCTGACCTGCTGACGATCAGAGAAAAGTTTGGTGAAGACTACCGCGCAAAGAAGGTCGTGATGGCGTGGGGCTACTCCAAGCGGATCAAATCTCTCGGCGTTCTGCACTCGATGATGACGGCAGGCTCGTTGCTCGGCATGAACGTAACCTTTGCGTATCCCGAAGGTTATGACTTGGATCCGGAGTACGTTTCTTTCGCACGGCAGGCACTGAAAGACTCGGGCGGCACGCTCGAAATCTCCCACAACCTGTTAGAGGCGTGCGAAGGAGCTGATGTTATCTACGTGAAAAACTGGAAGAGCTTGCAGATGTCCAGGGAAGAGGAGACCAGCTACAAGGAAGACATCAAGCATGACTGGTGCGTGGCCAGCGAACACTTCCACCGCGCCAATCCCGGCGCAGTCTACATGGATTGCATGCCGTTCATTAGAGGGGAACAAGTGACTGCCGAAGTCGCCGACGGCGAGCAGTCGATCATTTACGATCAGGCAGAGAACCGACTGCACATGCAGAAGGCGATCATGGCCGCCATCATCTGATTGGTCCATCCGCTAATTCCCACGGAAGCAATAACCTCCGACAAGTCCAACACACACACCACAGGGGTAGTTTAATGCAATTACTT
>DATNJO010001108.1:0-2186 GCA_035603895.1 Pyrinomonadaceae bacterium | reverse complement strand
AGGTCACATCGCCCGGACAGTTGAGGCGCCGCGAGGCGCCTCAATGTGTCTTAAAACACGAGTTCAATGGCGAGACAACAACGTATTTCCGCGGACCTCAAGAGATTCATCAAAGAGCACATCCAAACGGCTCCGAAACTGGAGGTTCTGCTGCTACTCCATCGCCAGCAGTCCAGATCGCTTGCCGTTAGTGAGGTTGCGAAGGCACTGGATTTCGAGACTGACACCGCACACGAGCAATTAACCGCCCTCCAAACCCTCGGCCTCGTCGAATCAGATCCTGACAATTCGAGATACCGCTATCATCCAGTTAACTCCGCACTATGCTCCAGGATCGATCGCCTCGCAATCGCCTACCGCAAGCAACGCGTTTGTATCTTGAGTACGATCCTGACGGAAGATTCCAACAAGCACCGGCGCTTCGTCGAGGCATTCAAATTAGCCCGAAGCAATGACTGAGCTTATTACACTTTCGATCACTTCCGTTTTGGCGTTCGCGTATTCATTCATGTCCGACCACTCTTTCGCAGCGAGTTCGCGTTTCGTCTGTTCGTAACGGCTTCGATCGTCGATGTTCTGGCGCAGGCGATCGCGGAAGATTAGATTGCGCTCGATCTCCGGACAACCAGCCGAGTAGATGTGAACGTGCACATCCATTTCAGGAGGCTTAAACATCCGGTGCTCATTCCAGTCTGGCTCGCGCACACGCAAGACAAAGCCGGCAGCTTCCAATTGTGGCAGATAAGTAGACTCGTCCGTTGAATCCCGAACCACGACAAGAATGTCGATGATGGGCTTCGCTGCGAGGCCGGGGACGGAAGTAGAACCGATGTGCTCGATCAGCAACGCATAATCGCCAAGTGCACCCGCGATGATCCTGCGGTGCCTCTCAAACTTCTTTGGCCAATCCGGCTGGTAATCGACGATCTCTATCCGCATCGTTTCAACGCCGTCAATTAGAAGTACAGTCCGGCGTAAGTGGCCGTGACTAACACCACGTGGCCCAGCATGTGCGCTACGATCGCTGATTCCAAGCCGTACTTCCAATAAAGATAGCCGGTAACGATTCCGAACGCGGAGTTGGCGACGATCACAAAGGTAACGAGCGCGACGGTAACCTGGCCCAGCAACGTGACGGCAACAGGAAGATGACCGAGGCCAAATATAAAGGCCGAGAGCATGATCCCCCCAACGAAACAAACGCTTGTGGGTTTATCGTACCGTCGCTGAAATAGACGCCACACACCCCACACAAAAAACGTCATCAGTCCCCACCGCATCAACAACTCTTCGGTTACTCCGCCGTAAAGAAGACGCGTTGGTATCGGAACGACATTGGCGAATTTCTCCGCGAGCGCGATCGTTTCTGCCGGCAGGAACGGTTTGGTAACTATGCTTGTGAGCAGAATTGCGAGACCGCCAATCAAGGCTCCAATCACTCCGGGAATGATTTGTGATCTCAGTGCGGGAACGTCTGAGCGTCCTGCAGCTAGTGATTCCGCAAATGGAGCACTTAGCCCAAGACGTGGAGTTAACACCACACCTACCAACACAGCGACAGCAAGCAAAACAGTCGGCTGAATCAAGCTGAGGATCTTCAGTGCCGGTGAGATGGTCGGACGCTCAACGCCCGGCCGCATTGGAACCAGCGCGATTAGTGCCGCCAGGTCCACCAACAGAAAGGACAACACTCCCACGAACCCCGCCAGGAACAGGATCAGGAACAGCCGCTTTTTGAAACTCGAAATCATTGTCAGCGTGAAATGATACCTTTCGCCGGCTTATTGCGCCTTAGTACACGTCGGTAGATTTTTGAAAAGGAGAATAAAGGTGAATACCTTCCGCATTAACCTCAAACCAACGCTCTTCACCCTGCTCGTTGTCGCTCACGTCCTGCTTGCCGCAAGCATCAGTCAGGCGCAACCTTACCAGACTATCAGCAGCGAAAGCTCGATTGTCGGTGGCGATCTAAGCAGGACCATAACAACAATTCAAAGCGGTAACAATACGCTCAATCGCTTCCAGATGACGTCAGTAAAGAAGGCCGAACTGCCAAATCACGCACTCAAAGGCGTGGTCCTGTTGTTGCCGCCGCTGGGAAGCGGTTTTCAGAATTACGAAGTCGACGAGAACGGCGACTACAATAACTCGTTTGCTGCTTTCTTCGCGCGTCGCAATGTCGCCGT
>DATNJO010001107.1:0-6829 GCA_035603895.1 Pyrinomonadaceae bacterium | reverse complement strand
AGCGTTACGAAATTCGTTGATAAGGCAAGTGCGCCTTTGATGCTCTATTGCGCCAGTGGTAAGCACATTCCGGAGGGCTTAATCACGGTTCGTAAGGCAGGTGACAAACCGCTTGAGTACTTAAAGATTAAGCTTACCGATATCCTCGTCAGCAGCATACAGCAGGCGGGTCACGGATCGGAACTAATTACCGAGAATGTCGCCCTGAACTTTGCCAAGTTCAACGTTGAGTACCAGTCTCAAAATGCCGATGGCTCCGGTCAACCCGCTGGAGAAATGGGCTGGGACATAAAGGCTAATCAGAAGGTCTAGGCCTTTTGGGCTGCGTTCAATCAGTAGCGTGCCAGTTCCGTGGGCATCTGCGGACGAAGTAGGATCTCGCCCGCAATGTCCGTCCGGCCTGGGCGTATTGAATTTCTATGGCTAGAACTGACAACGACGTCGGAATAACCAAATCAGTACTTGATCGCCTCATCGATTACGAGCCGGGAAATTCGCGCGAAGCAGTTGCGTCGCGGTCAAAGAATCTAAAAGAGTTGCGAGAGACAGTCAGGCGCGATCTTGAATGGCTGCTCAACACAAGGTACATCGCAGGTGGAATTCCACCCGACCTGAAGGAACTTCACAACTCAGTGGCTGCGTTCGGAATACCAGACTTCGCTAATCTAAGCACCAACCAGCTCGATGATCAGAAGCGAATGCGGTCAGACATCGAAGAAGCCATTCGAATCTTCGAACCACGGCTGCAGGATGTAGTCGTAACTTTGCAGCCGACGCCTTCGACCGAGCGCCTGATGCATTTTCGCATCGATGGTCGGCTCAATGTGGAGCCTGTGCCGGAGCCAATCTCTTTCGATACCGTGCTCCAGCTTGTGAATGGACAATATGTAATAACAGAGGAATGAGGGTTGGGTGTCTTAAATGCGAGAGGACCTACTTGGCTACTATGATCGAGAGCTGACCTTCCTGCGTCAAATGGGCGCGGAATTTGCTCAGAAGTATCCTAAGATAGCGGGCCGCCTGCTCCTTGAAGCCGACAAGTGTGAAGATCCTCATGTGGAACGGATGATCGAGGCTTTTGCTTTTCTTGCCGGTCGCGTACGCCTCAAGATCGACGACGATTTTCCCGAAATAACCGAGTCGTTTCTCAACGTTCTTTACCCGCACTACCTGGCGCCCATTCCCTCGATGACAATCGTGCAGTTTTCGGCGAAGCAAGGCATCCTGACGACGGGTTACAACATTGCGCGAGGTACAAATCTCTACTCACGACCGATCAAAGAAACACCTTGCCGCTTTCGTATCGGCTATCCCGTCACGCTGTGGCCCATAGAAGTTAAGTCTGCGACACTTCAATCTTTGGATCCTGTGGATACAAAAGGCAAGTGGCGCGAGGCCGTGCTCAAGATTAAGCTCGAGTGTTCAAACGATACTTCGCTAACCACACTGAAGACCGGCGAGACGCAGCAGCCGATCGAGCGTCTGCGCTTCTATTTGAATGGTGAACCGCAACTGATCTTTCCTCTCTACGAGTTTCTTTTCAACAATGCTACCCGCGTAGAGATCAGAGCTTCGCCCATAGCCGTTTCTCCCAAGCGCACACAGGATCTGAGGGGACTCAAGGTTCCGCCAATTATCTTACCGCCTACTGTTCTCAAACAGGTGGGATTCGAACCTGAAGAGTCGTTACTTCAATACAAGGCGCGATCTTTCGCCGGTTACGCACTGCTTTCGGAGTATTTTGCTTTCCCCGACAAATTTCTGTTCTTTGATGTAACTGGTCTTGATCAGGCAGTGCAAGCAGGCTTTGGGAAACGCTTCGAAATACATATTTACTTCAAGGACGTACAACCACCACATGGTACAGTTAGCGCAGAAACATTCCAATTGGGTTGCGCTCCGGCCATCAATCTCTTTAAGGAAATGGCTGAGCCGATTCGGCTGACCGGAAAACAACATGAGCACCACTTGATCCCTGATGTTCGCAGGCAGATGGCGTTGGAAGTCTACTCTGTCGATTCTGTAACTGCCGACGATCCTCAACTAGGGAAGTCGCGGGAGTTCCAACCCTTCTACTCGTTCCGTCATGCATATGAACGTGAGACAGACAAAACCTTTTGGTACGCGTCCCGCAGACCATCACTGCGCCCGGAAGATCCAGGTACCGAAGTCTATCTTACGCTGGTAGATTTGGAATTTAATCCGCATGCGCCGGCCACGAGTTTCCTGACAGTTAATACGACCTGTACGAATCGTGATCTTCCGGCAAGACTTCCGTTCGGAGGAAAAGAAGGGAGTTTGGAAGTTGAAGGTGCCGCGCCTGTTTCCCGAGTCAGTTGTTTGACCAAACCAACGCCAACCTTACGACCGCCACTTCGTCGTGGTGCTCAATGGCGTCTGATTTCACATTTGACACTGAATCACCTTTCTCTGGTTGAGAAAGGAAGCGACGGCGCGCCCGACGCGTTGCAGGAAATACTCTTTCTTTACGATTTAACCGGGTCGGCTGCGGCTCGCAAACAGGTATTGGGGATCAATCGAGTGGCCAGCCGGCCTGCAGTTCGCCACATGGGGTCACGCATCGGCTCAGGTTTCGTGCGCGGCATTGAAACAACCATTGAGTTAGACGAGGAGCAATACGTCGGCAGCGGTCTCTTTCTTTTTGCCTCAGTTCTCGAAAAATTCCTCGGACTCTATGCCTCAATCAATTCCTTCAACCAACTGGTGGTTAAGACAAGGCAAGCTGAGGGCATACTTAAAAAATGGCCACCGAGAGCCGGACAACAGATCGTCCTTTAGCGCAAGAGCTTTTGGAGGAACCATACCGCTTTGGTTTCTTTCAAGCGGTGCGATTGCTGGAGCGCATTCAATATGAACGCGAGGCGGTCGGAAAGGATACCGCCGACATAAATCGTGAGATAGTGCGTTTTCGTACTCGCCAGACGCTGTCGTTTCCGCCAAGCGAGATCTATCAAATCACGCGCGATGGTGACCCGGATGCCCCTCCCGAAATGACCGTGGCCTTCATGGGACTCACGGGTCCGATCGGGGTTCTGCCTCATCATTACTCTGAGCTTGTAATAGACCGCAGTCGCCATAAAGACACGACTCTTTGGAGTTTTTTCGATATTTTCAACCACCGCATGATCTCGCTGTTCTATCGCGTGTGGGAGAAGTATCGTTTTCCGATCGCCTACGAAAGAGGTAAGCTCGATGAATTCTCATCATGTCTCTTCAGCATAGTTGGTCTTGGTACTCACGGATTGCGCGGCCGTCTGTCGCTGAATGACCAGGTACTGCTCTATTACGGTGGTCTGGTTGCCCAACACCCACATTCAGCAAGTGCGATTGCTGCCATTCTTAGCGACCACTTTGGTGTGACGGTAAAGGTCGAACAGTTTTTGGGCCAATGGTTGAAACTAGGTGATGACATTACTCGATTGGGCCAGGCTAATAGCAATCTTGGTGTTACTACAATCGCCGGGACGCGTGTTTGGGACCAGCAGTCGAAATTTAGAATCAGAATAGGACCGCTCAGCTTGAATGAGTTCAATGAGTTCATTCCCATTGGTTCGGCTTTTCAGCCCGCCACGGAATTGGCGCGTTTGCTTGTCGGACTGGAATTCGATTTCGATCTGCAACTTGTGCTCGACGCCAAGGCAGTACCGTTTTGTGTTTTGGATACTGGTTCCAAAGCTGCTCCCAGACTCGGTTGGACGAGCTGGTTGAAGACTCGCGAATTCATTGCGGATGATGAACAAGTAGTGCTCTCATTTACGAATCAAGAAGCCCCGGTTCACTGAACTCACCCCGAACGGGAAAGGGTTTAATAATGGCTGTAAATCTAAAATCGTTGATTGGCACTCTGAACCAAACATGCCGCGGCGTACTCGAAGGCGCCGCTGGACTATGCCTCTCTCGAACCAATTACGATATCGAACCCGAACACTTCCTACTAAAAGTTATTGAAGCCCCCGACACCGATTTTGGGCACATCTTGCGGCACTACGAAGTGGATGCATCCCGACTTAATAAGGACATTACCCGTGCGCTCGATCGATTGAAAACCGGTAACGCGCGCACGCCGGGACTATCTCCACATCTTCCTCGTTGGGTGCAGGAAGCGTGGTTGCTCGCATCTATCGATTTTGGTGCGACTCGAGTGCGCTCCGGGCACATGCTGGTGGCGCTGCTCAGCGCTGATGATCTCGCTCGTCTAGCTCGCGAGATTTCTCCGGCGTTTGCCCGCATTTCGATTGAGTCACTGCGACAGAAGTTTGCAGAGATCACACATGGATCCGCAGAGGAAAAGGAAGCCACCTCGCTTACGGGCCGAGGTGCATCCACAGATTCCGATGTCGCCCCAACCGGCGGTGGCAAGACGAAGTCACTCGATCAGTTCACTATTGATTTGACCGCAAACGCGCGAGCCGGCCAGATCGATCCGGTGTTGGGCCGCGACTTTGAGATTCGTCAAGTGGTGGACATCCTCACGCGACGACGCCAGAACAATCCAATTCTTACGGGCGAGGCAGGCGTAGGAAAAACCGCAGTAGTGGAAGGCTTCGCGTTGAGGATTGCGCGTGGTGATGTGCCGTTGCCGCTGAAGGATGTTTCGGTTCGCACGCTTGATCTGGGTCTGTTACAAGCAGGGGCCGGTATAAAAGGAGAATTTGAAAATCGTCTCAAGTCTGTCATCGAAGAGGTGAAGTCCTCGGCCCAACCAATCATACTTTTCATCGATGAAGCGCACACAATGATTGGAGCGGGTGGGCAAGCCGGTCAGAACGACGCCGCTAATTTACTGAAACCGGCATTGGCACGAGGCGAACTACGCACAATCGCAGCTACCACATGGGCCGAATACAAGAAGTACTTCGAGAAGGACGCAGCGCTTGCCAGACGCTTTCAAGTGGTGAAAGTCGAAGAGCCGGATGAGGAGAAAGCGATTGCCATGATGCGTGGCTTGACCGAGATGATGGAAAACCATCATAAGGTACGGGTCCTCGATGAGGCAGTTACAGACGCTGTCAAACTCTCACATCGCTACCTTTCAGGACGGCAACTTCCCGACAAGTCAGTCAGCGTGCTCGATACTGCTTGTGCGCGAGTGGCCATCGGCCAAGGAGCGACACCGCCAGCGGTCGAAGATTCCGGACGCCGGATCGAGCAACTTAACGTCGAGATCGCTGCGCTTGAAAGGGAAGCCGTAACCGGTACTGCTCATGACCAGCGTATATCAGAATTGGAAGCTGCGAAACAAACCGAGGAAGAGCGGTTCGTTAAACTCAATGAACAATGGAACCGTGAGCGCGCGATCATCGATCAGATTCGCGATGTTCGAAACCGCCTGGAAGATGCAGCCTTAGGTCAACGCACTTCATCGAATGGAACTGCCGAACCGGAAACTGAGTTGCCGGCTGCCGCAGCCGCCCAGACCTCGGTCTCATCCCTTGGAGTTCAAGCACAAACTGTTACAGCGGCAGCGGGAACAGCCGTAACTGAATCGCCGAATGGCACGCAACCGGAAACCATAGCGGTCGATGATCTGCGGGTGGAACTGGCCCGGCTCAACGAAGAGCTGAGTAGCGTGCAGGGTGAGACCGCATTGATGCAGGCATGTGTCGATTCGCAAACAATTGCTGATGTGATTTCCGGATGGACGGGAATCCCTGTGGGCAAAATGTTGACGGATGAGATTCAGACTGTACTTAGTTTGAAGGATCGCCTTGAGCAAAGAGTCATCGGTCAATCGCACGCACTGGAAGCCATTGCTCAGCGCATTCGAACCGCGCGTGCCGGATTAACAGATCCGAGGCGTCCGGTTGGCGTGTTCCTGCTGGTTGGACCAAGCGGAGTGGGCAAGACTGAAACAGCTTTGACGCTGGCCGATATGTTATTTGGCGGTGAGAGAAATCTGGTCACCATCAACATGAGCGAGTATCAAGAGGCACACACGGTTTCATCTCTGAAGGGATCGCCACCGGGATATGTTGGTTATGGCGAAGGTGGGGTGCTCACCGAAGCTGTCAGGCGCAAGCCTTATTCCGTTGTGCTCCTTGACGAAGTGGAAAAGGCCCACCCGGACGTGATGGAACTCTTTTATCAAGTGTTTGACAAGGGCATGCTCGAAGACGGCGAAGGCCGCGAAATAGATTTTAAAAACACGGTGATACTGTTGACGTCTAATGTTGGTACTGATACGGCGATGAAGCTTTGCGCGGATCCTGACACTAAGCCGGAGCCGGCGGCGCTGACTGAAGCACTGAGGCCGGAGCTGATCAAGGTGTTCAAGCCTGCGTTGCTCGGCCGCATGGTTGTTGTTCCTTACTATCCCATAAGTGACGACGTCATGAGTCGGATTATCAAACTGCAACTAGGCCGCATTGCGGACAGGCTTAAAGAGAATCACGGCGCGCAATTCATCTATGACGACGCAGTGGTCCAGGAAATCTTGAGCCGCTGCAAAGAGGTTGAAAGCGGGGCGCGTAATGTGGACCACATCCTGACACGCACAGTATTACCGGAGATGTCAGGAGAGTTTCTCTCGCGTATGGCAACTGGAGCTGGCATCTCGAGAGTTCAAGTTTCTGTCGGAGATTCGCAATTTCGCTACGAGTTTCTTAGTTAACACAATCAATGCCTGGGTATACACAAGCAAACAGACCGCTCGCCGTGGCGACGCCACTGGGTGACGATGTTCTGCTGTTAGTTGGCTTCACTGGTCAGGAAAGTATCTCGCAGCTTTTCACTTTTCATCTGGAGTTGCTCGCTGAAAACGGAACGGAGGTAGCATTTGACAAGCTACTCGGCGAGAGAGTGGTCATTG
>DATNJO010001106.1:0-4232 GCA_035603895.1 Pyrinomonadaceae bacterium | reverse complement strand
GAATCCGGTCGTAGTTCTCCGCAAACCGTTCGAGTGGAACGTTGTGCCCGATATCGTTGATGCCGATGCCGAGCGTGACGAGATCCGGATTCTTCTCAACTCCGCGATCCAGTTGCCCCTGTACTACCTCTTCGGTCGTAGCGCCACTGATGCACAGGTTTGCCAACTGCGATCCCGGCCGGTGCTGAAGCATGCGGTTGTAGAGGCGGAGAACGTAACCGCCATTGGCTGCGCCTACGCCCGCCCCGGTTGAATCTCCGAGCGCTACATAGACGATCGGCCCTGTTTTCATTTCACCTGTACCCGTAACCGTTTCTCCTGGAGTGTGCCTGCCGCACGCAGCTAAGCAACCTGTTAAAACCAGGAACAATAGTGTTTGCCGTGGACCATCAATTCTCATCGTTTTAGTCTTGACTTTAACCTGCTGGCAGAATAATGTGCCACCCCTCTGCAGCTCACTTTCAGCTCAAGACTTTATCGTGCGGCAGTCCTGATCTAACAACTCTGGAGGCCCCTCTCCCTCGGAGAAATCTCTGAGCTAGACAGTTAAAAGTACATCAAGGATCGACGAAAGGACGAAATATGAAAAACAAGACCCTGGCAATCTCCCTGTTTATCCTGATTGCCCTCGTTGTTTCAGCTCGTTGGGCCTCCAGGGCCGACAACGCTCCCGCGGCAGATGCCCTGCAAGCTACAGACACCACTCTGGCAGTGGCGCTCTCGCTCGAAGACATGGTCAACCAATCAGACGTTATCGCGATCGGCAATGTTGTCGAGACGCGAAGCACGTGGGTCGACCGCAATCTAGTGACTCTCGCCACCGTGAGTGTTGGCGAAAGCCTCAAAGGAACTCCAGGCGAAACTGTCACCGTAGTCCTGCCCGGCGGCGTCGACACCAATCGCAAAATACCAGTTGCGATGACCTATCCCGGTGCACCACGACTGACTCCCGGTGAAAACGTGTTTCTATTTCTCACCTCCGATAGCGAGGTTGGGGGCTACAACGTCGCCGGTTTTGCACAAGGAAAATTCTCCATCGTTAACGACGAAGACGGCCAACCAATGGTCTCGCGCGACCTGAGACAAGTGTCGCTGCAAGGCAACAACGGCGTCCGTCGCGGCCAATCCAACATGACTCCACTTAACATCATGAAGGATCAGGTCAAAGGTTACTTGAAGCACTAGTAACCGAAACGATTCAGGAGAACACTTTCCTTAGGAGGACATAATGATAAGAAAGCTCACATCAATACTACTGACTTCAAGCCTGGTCCTGATGACCGTGGTGAATGTGCGCGCGGGCGGCGCACTCGAAAGCATCGACATCACCGCTGGCACCCCGTCGCCGATTCCCGGTCATATCCTGGCTCGTGTAATCGGGATTCGCTGGGACGCGCGATCGATCCCGGTGTCGTACAAGATGAACAATACGCTCAACCCGATTCCCAACCCGCTCGGCCCGGCGTTCCTGTCTCTCGCCAACGCGACCACTGAGCTGCAAAATTCGCTCAACAAGTGGAACTCGATCCCGACTTCGTACATCAACATGCAGATCACCGGGCAGGTTGCTAACCCGGGTCTGGTCGGTTTCGACATGATCAATGAACTCTCGTTCAGAACTGCGGCCGGCTTCACGGCTATCGCTTCGTCACCGTCGACAAACCTTATTTCCGACATCACGCTCGTCAACGGCGATCAAATCGACGGCGACGCTGACGCGGATGTTTCGTCAGCCATTACCGTCGCCACCGACGTCGACAACGACGGCGACATCGAGTTCCCCGCCGGTTTCTACAAAGCGGGAACGATTCTCGACAACGACGTTCAGTTCAACACCAAGGTCAGCAATGGCCTTCGTTTCACCATCGATCCGGCTCAGGCCGACGCGGTCACACGCTCGGTCGATCTGTCCTGCGTGGCGACGCACGAGTTTGGCCATTCGTTCGGTCTCTCGCACGTACTCGACAATCAGACGAGTGGCACGGACGGCGATGGCTCGACGATGTTTCCATTCATCGACACTGGCGATCCGGCAGCCGAACTTCAGCAGGGATCGTTGAGTGAGGACGACATTGCGTACGCGTCGTTCTTCTATCCGGAAGGCACGGCAGCATCTGGTCCCGGAGCGCTGCAAGCCGGCGACAAGAGATTCGACAAGGAATACGGATTAATCACCGGCGAGTTGCGGCACGGTGTGTTGAATCAGCCGATCGCGGGCGGAGTACTTCGCGCGATCGATCGTCAATCCGGCAGAAGTGTGGCGAGTGCCTTTAGCGGCACGACAAACCTGTCGTTCAATCCGGTCAACGGCGGACTGTTCTTCGTTCCGACCGTGGCGGATGCAATCCCGAATGGCAACTACACAATTCCGCTTCCGCAAGGCAGTTACGACGTGCTGACGGAAGCGACGGACGGCTCTCCAGTGGCCCCAGCTAACATCAGCTTCACCTGTCAAATCGGAAACTTCTTCGGTCAGCAGAACTACATCGAAGAGTTTTGGAACAACAACAGCGAGGGAGCGATTGAACGCGAACCGGGCGACAGCAAGAACGCTCACGTTAATCCGGGCCACGTCAAGTCGGGTGTGGATATCACCACAAACAACGTGATCCAGATCCAGGGTTTTGGTGTTCGCACCAACATCGGATTCATCAATCCTCCGGCGGGTGGTTTCATCTACGGGCAGCAGTTCCCGGCTGCACAGATCGCCGCGCTGAACGGTGGCAATCCGACTCTGCTTCAGGCCGGTTTGTATGACACCACTGTTGTTGACGCGTCAGTGCCGGTAGTGTTTGCCAAGGTGATGCTGACGACCGGCGTTATCAATCCTGACACGACGGCGACGATCGACCTGGTGAATCCGCTCGCTTCGGAGAGCGTGTTTGTGGCTCAGGACCTCGACTTCTCGCCGTTTTACTTCAAGAACCCGCACGAACTCAGCGAAAGAATCCGCGTGGGAATCGCTAACGGATCGATCCAGAACCTGTTCCTGACGATTCAGATTCAGTCAGCACCTTTCGCAGGCGTCAGTGCACAACCGCCGTTGCTCGGCCTTAGCACTCAAGCGCCGATCCTCGGACGGTCGTTCCTTTCGACAAACGGTGGTTTGACGTTTACTCGTAGAAACGATCTTAACTTCCGTATCGGTATGGTCGCTTCACAGATTCCGTAAGCGATCGAGCACTTTCCGGTTGCGCAGGTGTCGCCAAAATCGGTGACATCTGCGCAATCGTGCATTAAACTACCGGCATGCCGCAGTACGAACCCGAAGCATGGCGCGATCCGGCTGCCGCCGATCCGACGGCCCGGGAACAGTGCCGCCTGCTCGATCTGCTCGGGCGAATTAACTATCGCATCCTCAGCGGTAATCGCGTGTACGTGGAAGTCGAAGGAGTGGTTTACAAGACGATCTACGGCGGTTACTGGCGCAGCGTGTTCACCGGAATGGAGCATTACCTTTTGCGTTGCGAACAGGTTTCGAACTCCTCCTGGGCTGACGAGAATCCACATCCCATCGATCTGCCGATCGCCTATTCGAGTGGCGGTTGGACCACCTCCGGACAGTCGCTTTCGTTTTTACTGAATCGCTCGACCGAGTACACCGAGCAATAGATCCGCGTCCGCGTGTGAGAACGGCATGGGCGGACGGATTTTGAGCACGTTGTGATGCGGTCCGTCTGTGCCGAGCAGGATTCCTTCGTCGCGCATTTGATTGACGATTTGGTCGGCTTCGACGGTGGCGGGTTTATCGTCTTTGATGAGTTCGACTCCGATGAACAAACCTGAACCACGGACTTCACGGATGATTTCGTGGTGGCGTTGAAGTTCTTTTAGACCTTCGAGTAGATGATTGCCGACGGCGAGTGCGTGTTGCTGGAGCTGTTCTTCCTGGACCACCTGCAAGACAGCTAAACCGATGGCGCACGAAACGGTGTTGCCGCCAAACGTGCTGAAGAATTCCATGCCGTTGTTGAATGAATCTGCGATCTCGCGTGTGGTGATCACGGCACCGATCGGATGACCATTGCCGATTGGTTTACCGAGCGCGACGATGTCGGGAACGATGCCGTAATGTTCGAAAGCCCAGAAGTGTGTGCCGATACGGCCGTAGCCGGTTTGTACTTCGTCCGCGATGCAAACGCCGCGGTTGTTGCGCACGGTTTTGTAAGCTTCTTTCAGATAATCCATTGGCAAAACGATCTGTCCCGCAACGCTCGGCATCGACTCCGCAA
>DATNJO010001105.1:0-4690 GCA_035603895.1 Pyrinomonadaceae bacterium | reverse complement strand
CAGCGGCGAATACGACTTCAGCACAAAAGGCGCTGCCGGAACCGGATACGGGCTCCCGGCTGCGAGGGATTACGTCAGGTCCCTCGGAGGCGAACTTGTATATCACAACAGGTCAGAGGATCGGGGATTCGTTGTGCAAATGTTCTTGGACCTTTTTGACAAGGATCGGCACATTGACGAGACGATCAAACCAAGGCGGAGTGATCCATGAACATCAGCAATCGAAAAAGAATACTTCTCGTTGAAGACCGGAAGGCCCTTCGCGAGAATTTTGCAAAAAATATTCGAAATGAAGTGCCTGAAATCGATATTGACGAGGCCGAATCTGAGGAAGCCGGCCTACAGTCGATTCGCAATCGCACTTATCACCTCGCAATATTGGATATCATGTTGACGGATCAGCCGACACATCGCGGCGGTCTGGTGATCCTCGACACTCTTCGCACCATGAACGAAGGAACGTTGGCGATCATGCTGTCGGGAACACCTGATATCGATTGCGCCATTCGAGCCATCCGATCGCGCATAGTCGTCGATTACGTCCACAAAGATGAGCTTCGGCGATCGCTCGCACCCCTCATCAACCCTATCCATGTCGGACTCAAGGAGGTGCACATCCCTGTCTTTGGCAAATATGGTCGCCTGAGCGCCTATATCTCGGCACCGGACGACCCCGCCATTTGGGAATACAGCGCGATGAACGCCCTATCAAGCATGGGCTTCGATCCGCTTAACAGTGCCCTCAGTGACGTGTTTCGCAATATCACTCCGGTGCTCCCACAAAAGGCTACAAAGGACAAGCCATCGCTTACGGTGGACAAAAATCACAAGGCCATCCACGGAATATTCTGGAGCAAAGCGCTGGGATGCGCGATCGCGGCCTGCCTCTGGGCACCTACAGGTCAGCCGATCGCTCCCGAAGGCGCGACAGAAAGACACGATGTGCTCGGAAAAAATCCTAAGCATCTGTGCGGCGCGATCTGGCGCGTTCCCATGGGCAGGAACGATTTTGTCGAGAACATCTGGGACATTTGAACTTGGCAGCCAATGCGCGTCAACCTTTTGACAAAACCGTTGCTACCCAAACTCGAGATGTTCTGCGCGACCCCGTTGATGACGATCAACGACCCCCAATCTGGAACAGTTGAAGTCATGACGGCATTTTCGACTATTTATGCGGATCACGTTCCAACCAAGATTTACAGAGCGATTCTGGCAGAGGACCGACCTATAGAACTGGACTGCGGCCACAAACTTGGCCCCATCAAGGTGGCTTACCAGACCTTTGGACAACGATTGGGCGTAAGTCGGGAGAACGCGGTATTGGTCTGTCACGCTTTTACGGGCGACCAGTTTCCGATTGGAGAAAACCCGGTAACGGGCACTTCGGGATGGTGGGAAACAGCTGTCGGGTCTGGCAAAGCCATCGATACCGATAAGTTTCATGTCATCTGCTCCAATGTCCTCGGAGGATGTATGGGCACGACGGGACCGCTTGAGGCGTCGCCAAGCGGTATTCCTTATGGGCTCAATTTTCCGGTCGTGACTGTCTACGACATGGTCAAAGTGCAGGAACGCCTAATACGTTCGCTTGGAATAGAAAGACTTCATTGCGTCGTTGGCGGCTCCATGGGTGGTATGCAAGCTCTCGCTTGGGACAGGCTCTATCCTGATCGAGCCAAACGCATCGCCGTCTTGGCGGCAGCGGCAAAAAACTCAGCTCAGAACATCGCCTTCAACGAAGTTGGACGCCACGCTATTCGTACAGACCCAAACTGGTGCGACGGTCAGTACGCGAGCAAAGGTGTTTCCCCGGTGGCCGGGCTGAAGACGGCCCGGATGCTGGCACATATCGGGTATCTGTCGGAACAAAGTCTACAACAGCGATTTGGAAGGTGGCTGCAGGATCACCGGCAAATCCGCTATGGCCATGATATCGAGTATCAGGTTGAGAGCTACCTCGATCACCAAGGTGACCGATTTATCGGGCGATTCGATGCCCTATCTTATATCTACTTAACTCGTGCGATCGACCACTTCGACCTTGCTGCCTCAAGCGGCGGCGATCTTACTGAAGCATTTGCCGCGGGGAACGCGGCATTCTTTCTTGCTTCGTTTGATTCCGACTGGCACTTCCCCACGAACGAAAGTGCGCTGATGGCCAGAGCCCTAGAGCGGGGCGGGCGCCGAGTAATTTTCCGTGAATTTCACTCCGATCGCGGTCACGACTCCTTTCTTTTGCAGCACGAGGAATTTCTGTCCGCGTTGAAGAACTTCATTGAGGACGAGGGTCCCTGACGTAGGTAACCAATGGCGAATCCAGCACATCTCGCCCGGATTTATGAAGGAGTGGACGCGTGGAACGTCTGGCGGGCCACAAGTGGAAGCCGTCCTGATCTCCGGCATGCTCCTCTGGGACGTAGTTCTCTTGCAGGATACAACCTCGCCGGGGCAGACTGTCGCGAAGCAATATTCGAGAACTCCGACCTTTCTGGTTGCGAGTTTGGTGGCGCAAATCTCGGTTTCGCCAACTTACGTGGCGCCCGAGTTAGCGGCGCTTCCTTCTCCGACATGTCATTCTTTCAGGCCGACCTTACAGACGTCGATTTCGCCGGCGCAACGATAGATACGGTCAATTTCCAGGAGGCGAAGCTGGAGAGAGCGGTGTTCGGCAACACGCATATCCGCTTCTGCGATTTTGCACGGGCCAACCTCCTCGATGCGAATTTCAGCGACTCTGTCCTTTGCCATGTCGATCTTGAGAACGCTGACATTCGTCGTGCGAACTTCCGCAAGGCAAAACTTACACACGTCAATCTCGATAAAGCCTGGATTTGGGAAACTAAGACCACGGATTGGGAATTGACTAATGTCGAGTGTCATACCCTTAAGACCGGTCGGGACGGTGACGAGAGCGCTTTTACCGAGGGTCAGTTCGAAGAAACGTTCGCCACGCGGACTATCCGGGTACAATTGCCTGGCGATCAGGAGCCTTTTGAAGCCGTGGACCTTCAGAACTTGATCTATCACATCGGAAAAATAGATGGATCATTCTCGATCGCGCTGAATAGTGAGCAAGAAGGACAAGGCGGTCCTTTGCGGGAAACGACCATCAAGATCGACCCACACTCACCCGTTCAAGCTTCGGAAGTCGAGAAATTAAAGAGCATCATTAGCGGCTTGAGAGAATTGCACAGGGACAAGGACAACGCGCTTGAGACTTTACGAATGAGTGAAGCTTCACTCAAAGACAAGCTTGTAAGCGTAACAAATCTGATGCCGTGGGGTGGAATCGGAGGCGACACTGAGGAAAAAGAACGCCTGACCGTCGCTATGTTTGATTTAACTGGAAGTTCTGGCCAAAGCGAAAGAGAGAGCATAGCAGCGACTGCGAAATTCTGGGGCATTGGCGTTCCTTTAGTAAAGGATCGCAAGGGTAGACACCTTAACACGTGGGGGGATGCGCTTGTCGTCTGTTTCGACAATGTCGAGACAGCGCTCGATAGCGCTTGGGAATTAATTGTCGCCCTTCAGGCGATAAGCATCCGCTGCAGAGCGGGGATTCATCACGGAGACGTGTGGATCAGGTACAATCCGCTGATCGCGAGAAAAGACATTGCCGGACCCACCGTGCATCTCGCAGCGCGCCTCGAACCACAGGCAGACGCTTGCAGTGTGCTTGTCTCGAGGGAAGTCAGAGACCTGGCCCTCGCGCTGAAGCTGGATCGGTTCGAATTTCAGGATAAACAGATAACATTCCAAAAGGGGGCCGGGACGTTCGCAAAGGGAGATACATATCTCGCCAGTATTGCTGTTCGAAAACACGCATAAATTTAGAAAGCACGTCGACATCGACGCGTCCCTCAACACAGAACCACCGGGATACTAGGTCAAGTTGATCGACCGAGCGAGAAGTTTTTCATCCGAACCAGACCTTTGGCACGTTTCCATTTGAGTGATGCCTCAATCCCGAGTTTCACTGCGGCTTATAATGGCTCCGAATGTTGGTTAAAATTGCGGATTAGTACGCGCAGATGCAGGTCTGTCACACCCTTCGCCCGGACAGCCCGCGCTTCAGACCCATTACATAGCCGATGATTTCGGCAACCGCGTGATAGTGCTCGACCGGAATCTCGTCGTCGATCTCCACCGTGGCGTGCAAGGCGCGGGCCAGCGGCACATTCTCAACAATGGGAATATCATGCGCCTTGGCGACTTCCCTGATCTTGAGCGCGATGCTGTCGACGCCCTTGGCGACGCAGACCGGCGCCGACATGCCGCGCTCGTAGGACAGCGCCACCGCATAATGGGTCGGGTTGGTGATGATCACCGAGGCCTTGGGAACCGCGGTCATCATGCGCTTCTTCATCTGCTGATGCCGCAACTGCCGCAACCGGCCCTTGATGTGGGGGTCGCCTTCGGAATTCTTGAACTCCTGCTTCATGTCCTGCAGCGACATCTTCTGCCGCTCGAACCATTGCCGGTACTGGAAGAAATAATCCGCGATCGCGACCAGCGCCAGCATCGCCACCACCGCGCCCAGTAATTGCAGCGTCAGCGTCGTGGTCGCGCCCAAAATCGCCGCCGGATCGAACCGCACCATCGATTCCAGGCGATGACGCTCCGGCCACAGGACCGCGGTCATGACGGCCCCCAGCGCGACGACTTTGAAAACGCCCTTGCCGAAGTT
>DATNJO010001104.1:0-2859 GCA_035603895.1 Pyrinomonadaceae bacterium | reverse complement strand
GCGAGGAAGATCGCCTGCACGTCGAGTTCGCCGCGGACGAGCTCGCGGAAGATTTGCGGAATATTGCCGCCGCCGATCCAACCGGCGTTCACAAACACAGTGAACTTCTCCGCATCCAATCCCAACGCACGACGCGCGGCCTGCGCCGCTTCTTCACCCGGATATGCAAACTTCGGATGGACCGGCATGCCCGAGATCTTGATCCGTTCGGGCGACACGCCGTAGTCGATCAACTGCTGCCGCGCTTCTTCGCTCGCGACGAGATAAAGCGTTACAGCGTCGCACGCCCAGCCTCTCCAAAATCCGTAACAAGGATCGGTCACCACGGAAACGAGCGGAACACGATCCGCAAGATTCAGTTCCCGAAGCACACGTCCGAAAATGTGTTGCGTGAGCGGATGCACGCTGACGACGATGTGCGGACACCAACGTTCAAACAAGCCCTTCACGTAACCAACGCAGCGCTTATGAAAAAACTGGCGCGTATCCGGACGAATGCGATTGATCGCCCAGTAGTAATACTTCATCCAGTGCTGCCGATTACGCAGGATCCAGTTGTAAAGACGCACAAGCTTGTCGGCCAGATGATGCGACTCCTCAATCGCGCGCACCACGCGGATCGCGTACGACTCGCTGTCCAGAAACTTCTGCACCCCGGCGACGATCGCAGCGGCAGCGGAACGATGTCCGCCGCCCGTGTCTGACGAGATGATTAGGATTTTAGGTATGCGATTCGGCGAAGACATCGTGAATTAGGTCTCGGTCGTCTTCAAGTCCGCCACTGGCAAGCCACCACCATCTACTTCGCCACGCGCCTTCTTCATCTCGCGCTCCAGTTTCTTGATTCTAATCAAGTGCCCCGGATTGAACGGCAGCGACGGGTAGTAACTGTTTGACTCGTGCGTGCAGAAACAACCGTTGGCCGCATGTTTGCGACGGTCTTTCATTGCGGGCGACAACCAGAGCTTTTGAAAGTTCCAATCGAAGTCGCGCAGGTTACCGATGGGCGCGAGATTTTCGCACGACGAAACAGTGCCTTCATCGTAAATCACGCCGCCGGCCGTGCCCGCGTAACACTTCATTTGCGCGGTTTGTGTTTCCTGCGTCTGGGCGATCAGGCCGTGCATGTAGATGTCGATGGCCGCTTTGAAGAAACCGGCTTTGCCGGTGTAGTTGTTTTTGATCGCGGCGTGACGTGAATCGTCGTCGATCATCTGCGCGAGACGTGCATAGCGCGAGTGATCGATGTCGAGTTCTTTCGGATCCGCTGATGGCGGACGAATGTAGTTGAAGTTTACTTTGTCGGGCTTGAGGTCATACTTGAGAAAGTCGTACCACTCGAAGATAGTGTCCTGGTTTGAATTCATGAAGCAGGTACACGTTTGGACGTCGAGTTGTGGATATTCTTTCTTGATCTCCTGAAGCTGACGCGCTGTGTCGATCGCGATGTCCCACGAGCCGGGTTTCTGCCGGATCTTTTCGTGTTCGCTTTTTGGGCCATCGATGCCGAGCGCGACGGTCACGTTCAGGTTCGGACACTCCTGCAAAATTCGCGTCACGTCGGGAAAGATCCGTTTTTGGATCTGTCCGTTGGACATGATGTAGATCGATTCGAGCTTGTTGTTGGTGTAGAAGGCGCGCGCGATCTCGGGCAGGTCTTTGCGCGTGAACGGTTCGCCTCCGGCCAAAATCAAAACGCCGAGATTGCCTCCCAGCGTTTGCGAGATGCGCTCGATCTCGTGCGTCTTCATTTGGAGCTTTTTGCGCGGCCGGTCATCGAGTTCTTCGGTGAAGAAGCAGTGCGTGCAGCGCATGTCGCACACGGACGTGACCAGAATGTTCAGCAACACCGGCGAAAACGGTTGTCCGATGGCCAGTTTGGCGTAACGCTTCAGTAATTCCTTCGTCGTAAAATCCATTTAACCTCAACCTCTTTCTCGCACACGGGCACGAGAGCTTAAGTACTAAGCTATTTGAAGATCCATTGTCAACGTAGGTTTCCTGACAGTTTCCTAATTTGAACCAAAGGTGCTTACTACCTTCAGCTTTGAACGCCGAAGACGCTTATTAGTTTCAGCTTTGAACGCCGAAGGCGCTTACTAGTTTCAGCTTTGAACGCCGAAGACGCTTTCTAGTTTCAGCTTTGAACGCCGAAGGCGTTTGCTAATTTCAGCCCAGGGTTCGAGCTTGCGAGAACCCTGGGTCAAAAGGAAACTATATTTCCAACACTGAAAGTGATGGCGAGAATCGCACTTTGCCAACGCTTTCAGCGTTCAATTCTCTTTTTGGCATACCGACCCAGGGTTGTGCCAACCCTGGGCTGAAACTGGCGAACGCCTTCGGCGTAACCGGCGAACGTCCCTCGGCGTAACGGCGAACGGCTTCGGCGTAACTCGCGAACGCCCTCGGCGTAACTCGCGAACGCCCTCGGCGTAACGGGGTTTGAAAACTATTCGGTGGAGACAAAACGTGGTGCTTCCGTGACAATTACGTCGAGTACGCGGAAAGAGCCGCCGGCGGGAACGTCAAAGCCAATGTCGAGATAACCGCTCCGGCTCTCGACAATATCCGAGACTACTTCGCTGATTCGTTCCGGCTCGATCGTGCCAACCGATTTCGGACCGCGTTCCGGATCCGCAATCGACCAGTTTACGAATCCGCGCGTGACGGTTACGCGGGCGTAGAACAAATACCGTCCGTGACGACGCACCGGAATCCGTTGCCACAACTTGCCACCCGCGAGCGCCGCCATCGCTTGTCCGCCGGAAACGGTCATCGCCTGCACCGGCCCGTCGACGGACCAATCGTCGGCGAGCTGAGGCGAACGGCTTGTGAGGCGAAACGATGGATTGCGCGCGA
>DATNJO010001103.1:0-2695 GCA_035603895.1 Pyrinomonadaceae bacterium | reverse complement strand
CTCGGGCTCCGAACTAACGACACGTTTCAATCTGTTGCGGTCGGTGGAACTGCAAGGCTCTCCCGCGCCTGGTTACACCTCAGGTCAGGCATTGGCGGCACTCGAAGACGTCTTTGCGCAGACGATGCCGAAGGAAATGGGCTTCGCGTATTCGTCGCTCTCATATCAGGAGAAGATCGCACCACCGCCGGCGCCCACATTTATTCTGGCGATCATCTGCGTCTTTCTCTTGCTCGCGGCTATGTACGAGAGTTGGCGCTTGCCGTGGGCAGTGTTGTTGGGGTCGCCATTGGTGGCACTAGGCGCGTTAGCCGGTGTTTGGATTTTTGGTTACGACAACAACGTCTACGTGCAGATCGGCTTGGTGATGCTCATCGGGCTCGCCGCCAAGAACGCGATCCTGATCGTGGAGTTTGCGAAGGCTAAGAATGACGAGGGCTTGTCGCTGGAGGACGCCGCGCTTACGTCGGCGCGGTTGCGCTTTCGTCCGATCCTGATGACGGCTTTTGCTTTTATTCTCGGGGTAGTTCCTCTGATGAAGGCCAGTGGCGCCGGCGCCGGAGCACAGAACGTGATGGGCGTTGGTGTGTTCTTCGGCATGCTCGTCGCTACTGCCTTAGGGGTCTTCATCATTCCGGGAAATTACACCTTCATTGAAGGACTCGGCCGTCGCAAAGCCGCGAAGCCGGTGCCTGCTCCCGCTGCGGTGCCGGCCACCGCGGAAGCTGGAGGTGACCACTGATGAGGCTTTGCACGAAAGGAACGGTAGTTCTCCCGCAAAGGCGCAAAGGCGCAAAGCGCTGCCGCGTTTCCAGGGGTTTTCTTTGCGCCTTTGCGCCTTTGCGGGAGGGCTTGTTCTTAGTGGCATTCGTTGTTATGTGTGTGGTCCAACCCGGCGTGCTCGCACAAACACGTCCACAACCACCCGTGCAGACTCCGCGTGCGTTTCGTGCAGACCCTGCGCCGCAGCCAACTGCGCAATCGCTCGCTGATTTGAAGTGGTTCGACATCTTCAGAGATCAAAAACTCCAGGATCTGATCCGCGAAGCACTCGCCTACAACTACGACCTGCGCCAGGCAATCGCGAACATCGACGCAGCGCGCGCGAATCTCGGTATCACACGGTCGGAACAGTTTCCCACGATCACGGCCAGCAGCGATGTGGTGAATCAGCGCAACTCTCGCAGTAGCACTTTCGATCTACCCGCGCCGGTCCAACGCGATCGATCTTTTGGTAGCGTGCTGCTCAACCTGCTGACTTATGAGATCGACATTTGGGGTCGACTGCGAAAACAAACCGCTGCCGCGCGTGCGGATCTGTTGGCAACGGAAGAAGCGCAAAGATTCGTCATCACCACAGTCATCAGCGACGTTGCCACTGCTTACTTCAGTTTGCGTGAGTTTGATTTCGAGCTCGAAATCTCGCGGCGTACGCTCGTCTCGCGCGAAGAGTCGTTGCGACTGATCAGGCTGCGGCAACAACGCGGCGTCGCAACCATGCTCGACGTGCGCCAGGCGGAGGAATTGGTCTACGACGCGACGGAAGTGATACCCGCGCTCGAACAGTCGATCCAACAGACCGAAAATTTCTTGAGTTATCTCACCGGCAGGAATCCGTCAGCAATTGAACGTGGCCTCAGTTTAACTGAGCACCAACTGCCTCCAACGGTTCCTGCCGGTTTACCTTCCGATCTGCTCGAACGCCGTCCCGACATACGAGCCGCTGAAAACACGCTCGTGGCCGCTAACTTTCGGATCGACGTAGCGAAGAAAGAATACTTTCCACGGATCTCGCTGACTTCTTTTCTTGGTTACGAGAGTGGTCAACTGACGAGTCTCTTCAGCGCCAGTAGAAACGTTTGGACACTTGCGGGGTCGGTTACACAGCCGATCTTTACGGGCGGCCGCATAAAGTCGAACATACGTTTCACTCAGGCGCAGCGAGATTTTTTCCTCATCGATTATCAAAAGACTATTCAGGCGGCATTCCGAGACGTGTCGGATGCATTGATTGCGTATCAGAAGATCAGAGAGGTTCGCACGCAACGAGAATTGCTCGTCGAGACACTGCGCGATCGTTCCCGTCTTTCCTACTTGCGTTACACCGGCGGCGTGGCAACCCTGCTTGATGCGCTCGACGCGGATCGCGAACTGTTTGAGGCTGAACGAAGTCTCGCGCAGGCCCGGCGCGACGAACTGTTGTCGGTCGTGCAACTTTATCGCGCACTCGGCGGCGGCTGGCAGTAAAGAAACTTGAGTCGCCATGCCGCAAGAAAGCGCAAAAAACGAAGACGACCTGCTGCGATCGAGAGCCTTCGAAAGAGCTTCACTCAAAAGTGAGTCTTACCGGATCGTTGCACTGCTCTGTGTGCTGGGCGCGATTCTAGTCTTCATCGTGATCCGCGGAGTCGCGATGCAACGCTATCTACTGCTTGGCGGTCAAGCGATAGTTCTTGCGCTCGTGATTGCGCATGAGGCGGTGATGTTGCGAGCAGTGCGGAGCGCGCTTCGCGACGATACGGGTGTGGTGCCCGAGCTTTGGGTTTTCAATGTTCTGATCGAAAGCCAACTTCCCACGGTCGCACTGTTGGTGTTGTTGCTGGCGCAATGGATGACGCCTTACCAGGTTCTGGTGGCTCCTGCGATCGCGGTCTATTTTCTGTTTATCACGCTTTCTACGCTGCGGCTGCGTCCC
>DATNJO010001102.1:0-2479 GCA_035603895.1 Pyrinomonadaceae bacterium | reverse complement strand
GGCCTGAACACCGGCGAGATCGGCGAGTTGATCAAGGCGATGCGCGCCGGCGCCACTTACGTGAACGTTCACAGCACGCTTTGGCCGGGAGGCGAGATTCGTAGCCAGATCGACGGCAACAACAGTCACAACCACTAAGCACCACCCTGCAAGATTTTTTTGCTCCGAGTGCAAGGGGTTTGCTGCATTCTGCGTCTAACCCCTTGCACATTCTTTAATCCTGCCTATCCTTTAAACCCATGAACATCACACATCTGGAGTGCGGCCTGTGCTGGCTGAGGCACGAGGCACGTCGGTTGCTCAATCTCTGCCGCGAGTGCGGTAAACCGCTGCTCGTTCGCTATGACCTGGAACGTGCGGCGCAAACGTTAACAAAAGAATCTTTACCAGCGCGGCGCGCGGATCTGTGGCGCTATCGCGAAGTATTGCCGGTCGACAACGACGAGAACATCGTTTCGTTTGGTGAGGGTTGGACGCCGTTGTTGCACGCGCCAAGGTTAGGCGAGCGCGTTGGCATCAGGGAGCTTTACATCAAAGATGAGTCGCAGAATCCGACGCAAAGTTTTAAGGCCCGCGGCATGGCGGCGGCAGTTTCGATGGCCAAGGAACTCGGCGCCGGCAAACTCGCCGTCCCTTCCGCCGGAAACGCGGCGGGCGCCCTCGCTGCCTACGCGGCTCGCGCCGGACTCGAGTGTTTCATCTTTATGCCTCGAGACACACCGCACGCGAACGTAGTCGAGTGTGAGGAGACCGGCGCGCACGTCACGCTCATGGACGGGCTGATCACAGATTGCGGCGCCGAAGTCGGCAGACGAAAAGAAGCGGAAGGCTGGTTTGATGTTTCAACGTTGAAAGAACCATATCGCGTGGAAGGCAAGAAAACGTTGGGTTATGAAGTTGCAGAACAGCTCAATTGGGAATTGCCGGATGTGATTGTTTATCCGACTGGCGGCGGCACCGGATTGATCGGCATGTGGAAAGCGTTTGATGAGATGGAACAGATGGGTTGGATCGGAAGCAAGCGTCCCCGAATGGTGACCGTGCAGGCCGCGGGTTGCGCACCAATCGTGCGCGCGTTTGAAGACGGGAAGCGCTTTGCTGACGAGTTTCCGAATGCTGCAACGACCGCGTCTGGTTTGCGCGTGCCGAAAGCGATTGGCGATTTTTTGATTCTCGATGCGTTGCGCGATTCGGGAGGTACGGCTGTGGCAGTCACTGATGAAGAGTTGATCGCTGCCGTGCGTGAGATCGGTTCGCTTGAAGGAGTGTTTTGTGCGCCGGAAGGTGCGGCGTGTTTGCCGGCGTTGAGGAAACTCATCGATACCGGCGTCGTGAAGGAGAATGATCGAGTGGTGTTATTCAACACCGGCTCGGGCGTGAAGTACATGGAGTCGTTTTCGGCCACAGATTGACACGGACGAACACTGATATGAAAGTTTTTGCAGTTCTTGTTTTGTTGTTTGTTGCCGCAGTTCCCACTGCGGCGCAGACGCCCTGGTTGACTGATGCAGAGCGCGTTCGTTTTGAAGAGTTGCGACGCAGCGGTCTCGACGCGCTCTACAACATCGACTACGACAAAGCCAACCGCGACTTCAAAGAGATCGTGCGGCTTTACCCGAATCACCCCGGCGGTTACCAACTGCTCGCTGCGCGTCTCTGGATCAAAACGCTCTACGAGTCACGTCGCTTGCAGTCGTCGCTCTACAGTTCTGAATCGTTCTATTCAACTGGAGACGACAAAGTCGATCCAAAGATCGTGACGGAGTTTCGCAACCTCACGCGCGAGTCGCGGCGGCTTGCTGAAGCGAAACTCAAACAAGAACCGAAGAACGTCGAGGCGCTCGATTTCCTAGCGAACACTGAAGGTTTGAAAGCGTCGTTTGAAGAAGCTGTCGAGCGCCGTCACTTCGCGGCCTTGCGCGACGGTAACGACGCCGTCAATCATCATCGCGAAGTGTTGAAGCTCGATCCGAAATACATCGACGCGCAGATCACGATTGGGCTTTATGAATACGTGGTTGGTTCGTTGCCGTTGCCGGTGAAGATCCTCGCCGGGGCGACTGGTTTTCGTGGCTCGAAGAAACGCGGCTTGAAGATGTTAGAACAAGTAGCCGCCGAAGGGCGTTGGGCGCAGGACGACGCGAAGTCAGTGCTGATTCTGCTTTACACGCGCGAGAAGCGGTTTGCCGAGGTGGTGAAACTGACGCGCGAGTTGAGTGCGAAGTATCCACGGAATTATCTGCTGCGACTCGAAACTGGCGATGCGCTGGTGTCTTTGGCCGCGCAGAAGCGCAAGGAGAAAGATCTGGCCGGGGCGGTTCAGGCGGAGAAGGAAGCGTTTGAGAATTTTGATGAAATGCTGCGCGATAAGAATGTGCGTGACACGGCCGGACGTGCGCTCGATCTGATTCACTTCAAATACGGTGAGGCGCTGCTGACGGCGGGTCACAACGAACGTGCGGCGAAGGAGTTTCTGGCG
>DATNJO010001101.1:0-3827 GCA_035603895.1 Pyrinomonadaceae bacterium | reverse complement strand
CCCGGTAAGGTGCAAGCCTGTCCTACGATCGCGATCGGTTCCATTTGTATGATTTTCTAACACCGAGGCACAGAGGCACGGAGAAATTCTTCAGCCGGACGCAGTACTGATTCCACGTCGAGCATTTGAGCGATGAGAGCGCCGGTTGAGTCGATGAAACTAATGTCACAGACCGAGCGAGCAGCATGAACCTGACGCGCATGGACCACGCACCGCACCGGACCATCGACAAGCCCCTGCCGGTACAAGCGAAACTCGCCAAGCGCCATCGGCAACGAAGCACCGCCGAGCACGCGGTGTGTCCACCACGCAGCAAGCTGAAGTCCGCCATCCAACGCGGCCGGATCGGTGCACCATGGACCAGCGGGCCAGTTCATTCCCCTTGCACCGACGAGCGTGCCTGCGATGCCTGCCGACGAAATGCCGTCGAGCGATTGAATTACGTGAAAGCCTTCGCGATGGAACAACACGTGACCGTCGTAGATCTCGGAACGCGTCCAGGGTTCGAGTTCCGGAGTTGGCGGTGTGGCCGGCGCAGCGAGTAGGTGAGAACTCATTTGGACCACGCTGCTGTAATGCAGCGTCCCGTTGCGCCCGCGAAGTTCCACGGACAACTCGGAGCCGTTACCGTTACTAATCTCACGACAGTTGACCACGAGGAACTCAACCGCTCGATCGAAGTCGTGGATCTTGATCCCGGACAGAACGCGCAAGTTCCGCACCGCGGTTGCGATTAGATCCGGTCGGCTTGCACGTGCACCACGAAGCATCCACTCAAGCGCCATCACAACCGGAATCACCACCACATCGCCGAGACGATGATCGGCTAAATAAGGATGCGACTGCGCGGTGACACTGATTTCCACTCTCTCAACTCGTGTCGAATCCGCACCGAGCAGTCCATGACCATTCGCGCCTGTTAGCACCACCGCTACGTCATCACTCGCGCTGCGTAATTCGTCGACGAAGAGCTTTGCGCCAGACTCGATCGGGATCAGGGGAACGCCGAGTTGTTGAAAGTGAGTTTTAAGACCGGGCGTCACCATGCCGCCGTCCCACGGTCCCCAACCGATCGAACGAATGTTACAACCGTTGCCGCGCCGCGAGCGCTCGGCGCAAGCGACGAGATTGAGCACTTCATTTGCCATCGCGTAGTCGGCTTGCCCGGGATTTCCCGTGCGCGCTGCCACAGAGGAAAACAAACACAACGTGCTCACCGGATCGCTTGTGGTCGCGGCCAGCAGGCTGCGCAGTCCGACGACCTTCGTGTCGAAGACTCGATTGAACTGTTCGTCAGTTTTTTCGGCGATGCGTTTGTCGGCGAGCACGCCGGCGCCGTGAACGATTGCGGTGATCGGTCCCCATTCGCGACGCACCGTGTCGAGTGCTGAAGCAAGCGCGGCCGCGTCCTGAACGTCAACAGTCATGTAACGAGCCTGCGCGCCGGCGGCAGTAACTGCGTCGACGGTCGCGCGTATTTCGTGACTTGCGAGTACGTGATCTTTTGCCGCGAGAATTTCTGCTGGCGTTGCCTCGCGACCTTCGCTACGAATTTGTTCGATCAATGCACGACTCAGGTCCTGATCGTTCTCGAATGCAACTGTTTTCGGCGCTAGCGTTGTGCGTCCGAGCAAAACGATGCGGGGACGGCACGCGCGCGCAAGTGCGACGAGGGCGGCAGCAGTAACACCTCGACCGCCGCCGGAAACCACCACTACGGAATCTGGTCCAAGCGTAGACGACACGCCCGGCTCCGCAGGCATAGCCACGGTGGCGAGCGTCGTGCGCGTGCCGTCAGCACGAAGACCGACTTCCAGTGTTGAACCACCTTCGAAGAGTTCCGCGCAGATAACTTCGGCGATCGTTTCCGGATCGCGATCACCTCGCTCGCAGTCGATCGTTCTGACTGAAGCGTTGGGCCATTCGAGCGCCGCGGTGCGTACTAAAGCGGACACACCACCGAGCCACGCGCGCGTGCTGTCTGATCCGCGTAGACCAAAATCACCGCCGGTGTCCTGAACGTTGATGAACACGCCGCCGCTGTCGGAACCAAAGCGCGAAGCCACCGCACGTGC
Organism: Pyrinomonadaceae bacterium; assembly: GCA_035603895.1. Classification (GTDB taxonomy): domain Bacteria; phylum Acidobacteriota; class Blastocatellia; order Pyrinomonadales; family Pyrinomonadaceae; genus PSRF01. Next base: position 1,752 of record DATNJO010001101.1, on the reverse strand, counting down.
CGCACGAAACGCTTCGCGATTGACGTCCATGGCCACATCGATGGTCGAGACCTGACGCATACCACCGAGGAAGATGACGGCATTCGCATCGTTTGGAACGGTGGAGACAACACTCACATCAACGCCCCGTTCCGTAAGCTGCTTCGCTAGCACGCCGGCCAGGCCAGTACCGTCATCGGTGATCGCTACGCGCTCGACGCCGAACAATCCCGCGAGCGCAACTCCGGGCGCGGGAGTAGCGATCTGACGTAACGCGTAGCGTTTGATAGCGGCTTCATTTGACGGTGATGCTTCGTTGGTTGGTAGGGCGTTCGTCGACGGTACATCTGCTTCGCTCGCACTCGCGGCAGGCGGGTTTTCGTTTCCGTTGCCGTTCATGTACTCGACTATTTGCCCGAGTGTGCGTAGATGGCCGAAGTCGCTCATCTTCAACTCGCGCAGACCGGACACGCGTTCGCTCATCGCTGAGAGGATCTCGACGCGCTTGATCGAGTCGATTCCCAGGTCAGCCTCCATCTCCATCTCGGTCGTGAGCATTTCGGCTGGATAGCCAGTCTTTTCGGCAACAACGCTTAACAACAGTGCTGCGAGATCTTGCTCAACTGGCGAGCTGGCGATTGCGGGTTGTGATACAGCAGCGGGTGATCCGTTGAGCGAAGGTGTTGTTACCGGAATTGATGTTGTCTCAACATGAACTTCTGCCGGGATAGAAACGGGTGGCGCAATCACCGGTGAAACTACTGGTGGCACCGGCAATGAAATCGGCTCACTGCTTAACTGCGATGTGCTACTCAACTGCGGTGTACCGGTGAGCAGCGACGTCAAGGCAGCAAGTGAAGTCTCAGCAGTCTTCAAAAAGGCGAGATGACTTTCAGCCATTGTCCGCTCATAAGCGGCGTGCGCTTCTGCGGTCTGACGCTGCGCTTCCTGGTACGCCGCTAACCACGCGTTTTGCACTTCGGGCATTGGCGTCACGTGTGAAACATTCAAAGGCGCTACTGGTGCAACCGGAACAGACGACGACACTGGAGGTGGCGCAACTGGACGCGGTGGATTTGGAAGCGGCAGATCTTTCGCGCCACCCGGCGGAGGATAAGGTTTGCCGTAGTTGACGCCGGAAACTTGCATCACCATCGCCGGTTTTTTCGGCTTCTTTGGCGACGACGGTTTGTACGCTGTCCATAAGCTGCCGAAGTTCAGCGACACGCCGGCAACGGAAAGCCGGCCGAGTGCTGTCAGTAGTGCGGTGAGTCCGTGCGCGCCTTTACGATCGAGATTGATCCGGCGATGTTCGCGATCACCAAGTATCGCTCCTACAAGATCAGTCAAGACATTGCCCGCGCCGACTTCAATAAACGTCCGCACACCGCGTTCGTACATCGCTTCGATCTGGTCAACGAAGCGAACCGGATGTGCGATCTGCGCGGCCAGACGTTCGCGGATTGCTTTCGGATCTTGCGGATAACTTGTCGCGTCAGAGGTGCCGTAAACGTCAATGACGGGACGATTGAAATCAACGTCTTCGAGATAAGCGGCGAAAGGCACAACTGAGCCTGACACAAGCGAACTATGAAATGCCGTCGCGACCGGCAGACGCTTAGTGGTCGCTCCGCGACCACTAAGGGCTTTCTCGATCTGCTCGATTGCCTCAGTTGGACCAGACAACACACATTGCGAAGGCGCATTGTGATTAGCGATGATTACGCTACTGTTCGTCTCTTCCAACACGGCACGAACCACTTCGATCGGACC
>DATNJO010001100.1:0-3428 GCA_035603895.1 Pyrinomonadaceae bacterium | reverse complement strand
ACGTTTGGTCACACTGTTGGCGACAAAGCAATCCGCGCGGTTGCGCGCGCGATGCGTTCGCTGGTGCGCGCGGACGACATGCTGTTTCGTTGGGGTGGCGACGAGTTTCTGGTATTGATGTTCAACCTGCCGCAGGAGGATGCGTTGCGGCGCCTGGAGAAGCTGAACCTGATTCTCGAAGAGCATGGCGGGCGTTGGACCAGCGTGCCGATCACGGTGACGGTTTCTTACGGCGTGGCGGGATTCAATTCGTTGACCGACCTGGGAACAGCAATCGAAGCCGCAGACAAAGCGATGTACGCGCAACGCAATCAAACGCGCGGGCGATATTTGCCACAGACTAACACGAAGGACACGGATATAACCCAAGTTCAGTCCGTGTAGGTCTGTGTTTATCTGTGGCTATTTCAATACGCTGACTGTCAAGCGCGATGCGTTAGCGCCCGCGTGGTAAACACGCTGCGTTGCTTTCTGAAAATCGGCTTCGGTCGCGCGGTAGATGTCGACAAACTTCTGCGGGTTGCGATCGACGAGCGGAAACCACGAGCTCTGAATCTGGACCATGATCCGGTGGCCACGCTGAAACGCGTGGTTCACATCCGGTAACGTGAATTCGATCTTCGTGATCTTGCCCGGCTCCATCGCTTCGGGTTTCGAAAAACTGTTGCGGAAACGCGCGCGCATCGGCTCGCCGCGAACGAGCATTTGGTAACCGGCCATCGTTTCGGGAGCACTGTTTGGAAACACGTCGATCAGTTTCACCACAAAATCGGAATCGGTTCCCGAAGTCGAAACAAACAACGTGGCTTTGATTGGTCCAGCAAGCGTGACGTCGCGATCGAGCACGTCGGTTTGGTAAACGAGAACGTCGGGACGCGTCGCGGCGAAGCGCTGATCGTCAGTCATGTACTCGCGCGTCATACCGATCGCGATGTTGTTGATGAACGGCACCGGATGCGCCGGATCGCTGACGTACTCGTCAAAAGAGTCCCCGCGCGCCGACTCCCCAAAACTCAGTCCACCATTCGCGGCCAAAAATATCTCGCGCGACTCGACGTTCTTCGGCGGCCAACTATCGTAGCGACGCCATTGATTCGAACCCGTCTCGAACACGGTCGCTTCAGCCAGTTCCCGGTTGCAGATGTCTTTCAGCAAGCAGTTGAAGAAGGGCAGCTCCACCGTTTCGCGGTAGGTCAACGAAGTCTTCTGACCAAATGAGACACCGCCCAACGTATCGCCATCGCTGCGCGCCCAGCCACCGTGAAACCACGGACCCATCACGAGCGTGTTGCGCGCACCGGGGTTTGTTTCTTCGATCGTTTTGTAGGTGTTAAGTGCGCCGAAGAGATCTTCCGCGTCGAACCAGCCACCGACGGTCATGACCGGGGTCTTGATGTTGCGCAGATGTGGACGAATGTTCCGCGCCTGCCAGTAGTCGTCGTAGTTCGGATGGTTCATGAGATCGTTCCAATAAGCGATCTCACCTTTCAAATACTTGCTGTTGGCGTTCGGCAGTGGGCCAAGATCGAGAAAGAACCGATATCCGTCAGGCGTGCCGTGAACGAAGCGCGGCGGAAATTCTTTAGTCGGCTCCGGGCGCGGTTTGCCTAAGGTGGCGTAGAAGTTGAACGCATGCGGCAGGAAAAACGTGCCGTTGTGATGCCAATCGTCGCCGATGAACCAATCAGCGATCGGCGCTTGCGGTGAAGCGGCTTTCAACGCGGGATGCGCATCGATCACACCCATCGAGGTGTAAAACCCGGGATAAGAAATGCCCCACATCCCGACACGCCCGTTGTTGTTCGGCACGTTCTTCAATAACCACTCGATCGTGTCGTAGGTGTCGCTGCTCTCGTCGATGTCCTTTGGTCCATTCTTCTTTGGCTTGTACGGCCGCACCTCGACCCATTCCCCTTCAGACATGAACTTCCCGCGCACGTCCTGGTAGACAAAGATAAACTTTTCTTTCTGGAAATTTTCTGATGGACCGAGCGCGTCTTTGTATGCGTCGGCGCCGTACGGAGAAACGCTGTAGGGCGTCCGATTCAGCATGATCGGATACTTTTGCGACTGGTCCTTCGGCGCGTAGATCGCGGTGAACAGCTTCACGCCGTCGCGCATCGGGATCGACTGCTCGGTCTTGGTGTAAAAAGCCTTAACGTCAACCGCGTCAGTTTGCGCTGTTGAATGAAGGGTTAGAGTTGTGAGTAAAAGGGGGACACAGATTAATACAAATCGTAAAACCGGATTACGCATAAAACTATGGAGCTTCGACGATTAACTCGCGGCCGAATTGAAAGTTGGGACGCTTGCGTCCTTTCATGTACTTCGCCGCGGTTTGTGAAAGTGAAGTAATGAGTATGGGGAGTGCTATGGTTGCATCGCATGGAACATACGCGGTGTGTGCGCCGCGAGCCAGTTTTCCGTAGATCAATCCCTCGTCAAACGACACTGCGTTCGAACGACCGCCGGGATGCGCGGCGTCTGTCGAGATCTGAACCGCGTACTTGTGCCCGTGATGATGTTCCTTCTGCAAGAACGACGAGGTCGCTGCTTGCTGCAGGAAACTCTTCGTGGTGCCGCCGCCGAGATTGATGATTCCGGACACGCGCGACTGGGCCATCACGTTCATCATGTCGAGCACGTCCTGAATGATATCGAACATGAAGTAGTTCTTCTTTTCGAAACGTGCACCGGCGATACCGACTGCCAGTCCGCTGTCGGCGATCGCCGGACAGAAGATCGGCACACGTGCTTTGTAAGCCGACGTCAGCAAACCATCTTCCGAAGCGATCTCCGCGAGTTCGCGGCCGAGCAGATGCAGAAATTCGCGCGGTGAATACGAACGCGTTTGATCGAGTTGATTCGTAAAGCCGCCGATCCATTCTTTCGCTTCGCGATACTCTTCGTCGCTCGCGAGCAAGTCCCACATGCGGCTGATCTGCGCCGACTCCAATTCCGCATCAGTCATGCTTGGATGAGCCTGGAAGTGATAGCGCCCGAGCGTCTCGTGCAGATCGTGAAACAACATCGCGCCTGATAAAATAAGCACGTCAACGAAACGATTCTTGATGACGTAGGCCAGCAACCGTCGCATACCCGCGGGAACGAGCGCGCCGGAGGCGGAGACGATGATCGTCGTGTTGTCGCCAAGCATGTCGAGCCAGATCCGGTGCGCCTCGGCGAGTTGGCGGCCGCCAAAACCAGTGCCTTCCATTTTTTCGAGGAGTCCGGCCACCGAACGATCGCGGTCCACCTGGACGGGACGTGTGGGAGTGGTCAGGTACTTCGATGCTTTAGGTTTTCGTTGCGTGACCATGCAGGTTTATCAACCTCTCGAACTAACGTTTCGCTGAAATTTAAAAAATTACATATTAATAATCAGTCCTGCGCCGCGAACGCTGCTTAACTCCATTCACCGCAAGATA
>DATNJO010001099.1:0-4992 GCA_035603895.1 Pyrinomonadaceae bacterium | reverse complement strand
CAGACCCGTCAGGTAACCCGTTCCCGCTGTGACGTTGGTGGCTACGTCAGTTAGTTGCGATGGATCGACCCCGATTGAAGTGGCCGTACTCGGCTTCATCTGCAACATACCGATCTCCCCAACGAAGCCGGTTGTCGATTCAGTAAAGCCGGAGCCCGTGTCCACCAGATTCAGGAAGCTACTCTCTTGCGATCCCTGACAGAGCACGGTCTCAGTGCTGATGCGGGAGTTCTTGTTGTTGTTTATCGTGTTGATGAAGTCGTTCCAACGCGCCCCCAGGTTTCTTCTCAATATCGCGATGTTGTTTAAAAGATCCTGAACGTGATCGCGTGGTGCGCGACCTCTTCTTCCCTGCCGTGCTCGAAAACTCGAGACGGCTCCAACTCCGCTCCCACTATCCGGATCCCATGGTGGCGTGCCAAACACACTACCATTAATCGTGCCTCTTATCAGATCGCTTATCCCCTGAACTGAAGACACAATTCCACCAATGGCCCTCACAACCCGGAGAAACCCTTGATGGAAAGCCCCGACAATGAGCGCGGCAGACATCGCCGCAAGGGTGATCGCCGCTACGAGGTATCCTGTATGAACGGCAGCTCCGGCAACCGCCTCGGTGAACGCCCAGTAGAACCCAATGCCGGAGAAGACGCCCACGGCAATGCCAACAACCAACAGCACCCATTTGTTGCTGAGTATCTTGGCGATGCCCCGGAAAAGCTTCTTGAAGAAACTGATCAATCCGAGACCGTCAGGATCGGTCCTGTTAACAGGATCGTTATTGACGTAACTGTACAGGTTTAGTGTCTGCGGATTATCCAGGCTCGTGGCCCGCATGCCGACGGGATCCACCTGTGTGAATCTTCCCTGGTAAGCGTCGTAGGTGCGATTCAACGCGTAGTCTAACTGCGTGATATCGCTGCGATCGTAGCTGGTGAATCTCCGGTTAGTCGCTCCGTTTGACTCAGCGGCCAACGCGGTACCGAAAGGCAAAGTGACTTGCTCGAAAGAGCCACCTGTTGACGGATTGGTGACGACTCTCGTGCCCAGTCGATCGGGATGATGATATTGCGTCCCACTGGGCGTTTGAGTAGCTAGCAAACGGTTGCCTATATAAATGTAACTCCTGGACCATGAAGGCACCGTCGCAGCACCCGCCTCAGTAAACTCCGCGGTCGTAGCGCCACCTTCAGTGTGGAAGTAGGTCCGTACGCCATTTTCCTCACTGATTAATCGCTCGTTTGAGTCGCTATAAGTGTAACTGCCGACGACTGTGGAGTTGTCGTCTTCTTTAACTCTTACCAGGCGGTTAGCGGCGTCGTATTGAAAGCGCCGCCAACCAGAACCGAGGGTGGTTTGGAAACGGGTCTGGTTCCCGTTGGCGTCGTAATACCAACCGGAGTTGCTGATTCGATTTGAAGCATTGTTAAAAGCCAACCCCTGAATACCGTCAGGCGGGACAGTTCCACCCGGCGATGAGTAGGGACTGATCGCGCTGACTTTGATACTGAACTCCGGGCACACATCGAATGCCAGCCGCACATTGCTTCTACCGTTTGGACCCACCTGGCTTTCCCAGAATGCCCACCCACTCGCATCTGGTTCGCGATAGAGATAAGTCTTGTACAAGTCCCAAACGAATTGGTTATCGTTTCGTTGACGATTCGCATACTCCTGCGAGTTGAAAATCGAAACACCCAAACTCTGCATCGCTGCGAGAAACTGTGATGGTCCTTGAGCGTATGCCGCCTGCAAGGTATTGAGCCAGTTTTGCAGTTCAGTACCATTTGGTTGCCGGTTCAAACCGTACTGGTAAAAGTTACGAACGTACTGTTCGGCAGTGAAGGAGTAAGCATTGTTACGATTACCGAACCGATCGTAATCGTAACGTTGCGCCCAGTTCACGTTCTGGCCGCCGGTAGCGCGTCGCAATCTCGCGAGTGCGTCGTATTCGTAACCGCGATCCTTGTTGTGGTCCAGGTTGTTGTAGAGCTTCGTAAGCTGGCCCGTGCGTTTGCCGTTTGCGTTTGCGTAACCGTACGAAAGGTTCAGCAGCGTTGAGCCATTGCGCGTCAGGGTTTGATTATCGAGTAGACCAGTTTGGGCGTTGTAGCCGTAGCTTTCGTTCACTTGATTGGTGCCCGTGCCAATGCTAATCGCGGTCGTTTGGCTCCCGGCGTTGTAAACGATGTTCGAAGCAAACGTTTGTCCGTCGAATACTTCACTGCTGATGCGGCTGGCGACATCGTAGTTGTGCTGCAAGACTTTGCGCGTATTCCCACTCTGGTACTGCGCCGGATAGGTCACGTTCTTTACACGATCCAGGCTGTCGTAGGAATAGTCTGTCTCGAATGGATAGTCTGTTCGATTGTTGAATTTCAGACTCTTCCTGATAACACGACCGTCGGTATCGTACGAATAAGTTTCAGTGTTGCCACTGGTGATGTATCCGCCAGAGTTCACACCCGCGGTTGAGATCACTTGAATCTGCGTGATGTCTCGTAGTTGTGAGCCGGTGTCCTTTTGCCGGTATTGATACGTCACCGTGCCGGCGGGCAGAATCGGATATGAACTGTCACCGAAACCACTCGTGTCCCACGACACTGACTGAACGCGATTCAACGGATCGCTGTTGTACGTGTAGACAGTCTTGACGCCACGAGCGTCAGTATGTGACGTCAGGTTTGAGCGATTGTCGTAAGTGAATACATCGCTCCACGTACCGCTACCGACGTAGGTTCCGGCGTCGTTGAGCGTGGCGCCCTTCTCCGCCAGTTTTTGTGCGATCAATCGCCCCAGCGAATCGTTCTTAAAGGAACGTATCTGTCCACCCTGGTTTGTCTGCGACAACTTACCGAGCGTGTTGTAGCTATAGGTAGTTGTCATTCCGTTACTCGCAACGGATCCGCTGCCGTTAGGATCGGGCTCGACGACTTCAACCAGTTGTCCGCTCGAATTTTTTCGCACCCAGCGCTCGCGTCCCCACGGATCCTGAACGCGAGTTGTATCGCCGGGAGTGCTCGAAGCCACACTCGGTCTGGTTGGTTCGTTGTAAAACGCTTGCGTGACGCTTCCATCGGGCGCGGTGACGCTGTTGGGACGGCCCAACGCGTCGTACGCAGTAGTGCTCCATTGCAACGTATCGCCGCTGCGATAAGGCCGCGTTTGCTGTAAGGGTTGGCCTACGCTGTTGTAAGTCGTATCGACAAAGTCCCACACATTATTCGCGCCTAACGCTTGCTCCTGGCGCACCTGGCCGCGGCCATTCAAGAGCTTCACGTTTTTATCGGAAATTCCACCGCCTTCGCCGGCGGCCAGGTAAGTTGTCGCCGTAACACTCATCGCCGCATCGTCGTTGATGTAGTCGATATGCGCGCCGAGTGGTGTAGTCGTGCTGGTAACGCGCAGCGTATTTGCGTCGTAGGTGTTAGTAGCAACGCGGCCGTTGGCGTCGGTGCTCGTGAGCTCGAGACCGGTGTTGAAGTCGCAAGTCGCGCTGGTCGTCACCTGTTGATAAGGATCGCTTACGGAGCCACGCGTTTGTGATTCCGGGTAGGTGTACTGCGAGTTAATCGTGTAATTGAAAGTAGTCTGGTCGCAGCACGAGCTCGACGTTTTAACCAGATTTCCTGTCACGTCATACTGCCGCGTTTCAGTTATGGCGCCCGTAAGATTAGCGGCGTCGCCATAGTTGGTGATTTGTGTGACGTTGCCGCGAAACTCTGTCGAGTAATCATAGGGACAGTTCCAGATCTGGTTACAGTAACCATCGCAGTTGTAATCCCAACAGCTTCCGGTGCAGTCGGGATCGTTCCAATCGTAATCCCAGTAACAAAAACCCTCCTCGTCCGCGTGCGGGTTTGCAGCCTGGTCGTGCATTACAACATTAGGCGCGGCGGTGAGCGGCTGTCCGTCGTACTGAATTTCAGTTCGCGACACGCGAGTCGAGTAGTCACTCGCGATCACTTCGATCGTCAACGGCAGACTGAAAATGTGGCGGCCGAAGCAGCCGTAGCTGTAACAAGTGCCCGTGTAGTTGGCACTGTTCTGGTAAGTCATGCGTCTGGCCCGCAAGAGCGCTGTGCCGCCGTAGTCGTAATCACGCACTTCGGTGATCTGGTTATAGACCGACCCGTAAGTGAACTCGGTTTTCGTCGTTTGCCCTCGCTCGTCAGTCTTATCGATGCGATACGGACGTGCGGTGCCGTAGGCGCCCGGTTGCCAATAGACGTCGCTGCTCTGAAGGATCGGTCCTCCGGAAACGTACGTTTCGTCGTGATACGTGACGCCGTCGTTGTATTGGCCTGGCGCGTTGAAAGAAAGTTGCTTGTTCTTGGTGCCGTTGGGCAGTGTGACGATGGTCATTCGCGGCGTGGAATTTTCGAAAACCTCGAAATTAGTCGTCGCCGTGTCGGTATTGGTCCCGTCACGCGACCACGTTTCTTCCATCTGGGTGTAGGTTGGCGCGTCAGTCAGACTGTAGTTGGGTGTCAGATCGTAGTTGTATTTCTCGCGACGTGACATTGACCCTTGCGAAACAGTGCCCATGTCCGTAAGTCCGGAAGATGAAAAGCCCATCCCGCGTTGTTCAATTACTTTGGCGAGCATTCCATAACTCGAATACGAATCGGAATCGTTGAGCCAAAACCCCGTCGACGTGCCTGGGTAATAAATCGCATCGACAACCCATGGGTAATAGTTTTGCGCAGAAGCAGTCAGCCCATTGAACCCGTAGCTCAACGTGTGTTGGTGGTAATGCAACCGGACCAACGTCCGCGTACCGCCATTTAGACCAGGACCAGTAACCGCGGTCAGAAGGTTGTTGTAGTCGTAATGAAAACTAACCACTCGGCCTGCGGTATCAGTGATGGTTTGTATGCGTGGTCCACTATTGTTCAGGTAAGTGATGGTGATGTAATTGCCGTTTGCGTCTTCGATGAAGGTGGGGAAGAGTCCGCCACCGGGTTGGGAATATGCGCCGTAGGTTATGAC
>DATNJO010001098.1:0-3211 GCA_035603895.1 Pyrinomonadaceae bacterium | reverse complement strand
CGCGGCCGGGCTCGCGAACTGCTGGAAAAAGGGAAACAGTTGTACCGGGACGATCAGGACGAGCAGGCGGTCCAGGCGTTTCAGGAAGCGGTGAAACTCGATCCCGATCTGGCTGAGGCGCACTTCCGGCTTGGTTTGAGTTACGAAGCACTCGGCAAACGCGAAGAGTCCGAGGCGGAGTATAAAAAAGCCGTCGAAGTTTATAAGAAATACCTTGTCGAGCATGAGGACGATGCGGAGGCGCACTACGACCTGGGACAGACCTACGCCGGTTTGGGTCAATTCAGCGAGGCCATTCGCGAATATCGTCTGGCGACCAAGCTGAAGGAAGACGATCCGGACATTTACTACGATCTTGGGGTCGCGCACACGAAGTTGGCGCAGTATGATGCGGCCGCAGCCGCGTTTTCGAAGTCACTGGAGATCGATCCCGACAATTACCGGGCGCAGGACGGTCTGGATGAGGCGAAAGCCGGAATCAAGCGCATTCGCGACGGCCGGAGGCACAATGAAGATTTGCTGAAGAAGCAGAAGGAAGAGGAATTGAAGAAGGCCGGGGCCGCGCCGAGTCCGGCATTCTGACTGAGTTCTGAGTTCGATTATGGCTACTTACACACCTCCACCGTATTTTCCGCAAGGTTCCCTGGCGCCGGCCGACAAGAATCGCTACCGCAAGTTCAAGCTCGTGATGACGCTGTTGGCGGTGTTGCTGGTGCTGATTCTCGCGGGCGCGGGTTTCGGCGTATGGTATTTGATCAAATGGGCTTCGGGTGCTTGACACAATTGACCCGCACCCGTATAGTCTGCCGTTTCGGACCATTAGTCTGAAAACCCGAAAAGCAACGTCCAGTTGGTTCTGTAGGTGTGGAGGCGTTGCTCGACCAGTAAGAACGGTCGTTTGACAGTTATTGTGGCGTAAATGGTACGCGTCGCGGTTGGCAGTTTTCGAAGTGGGAGCCAGTCGTTCCAGCGTGTACCCGCGCGAAGGTTGAACTTCTCGCCCAATAATGAGCGACGCCACAGAAAAGTTTCGGCTTAAGGGAAGCCACGATCCACGCCCACCGCAGTTAAAAGCGTAGTCAGAACATCCCTAACACCAATTTTTTAACAGGGCAGCCGCCTGCGCTGACTGCCGGACTGGTTCCGGAAAGAGGTAGGCAAGGGCCTTTTTGCGCGTCTGAAACGCGCACGCATTAAGAGGAAAACAGTGCCGACGATTAATCAGCTTGTTCGCAAAGGCCGCCAGCAGGTCAAGTACAAAACAGCCAGCCCCGCGCTCCAGAGTTCGCCTCAGAAGCGTGGAGTTTGTACTCGCGTTTACACCCAGACGCCGAAGAAACCCAACTCGGCGCTCCGCAAAGTCGCGCGTGTTCGCCTGACCAACGGTATCGAGGTGACGACCTATATCCCCGGCGTTGGTCACAACCTCCAGGAACACTCGATTGTTCTGATCAGAGGCGGCCGCGTGAAAGACTTGCCGGGTGTGCGTTACCACGTCATTCGCGGCACGCTTGATTCGGTCGGTGTGGCCGATCGCAAGCAGGGACGCTCGAAGTACGGAGCAAAACGGCCCAAGGCGAGTGCTGGCAAGTAGAGCAGGTAACGAGAGAACGATATGCCAAGACGACGAGTAGCTGAACGACGCGAAGTCCTTCCCGATCCGGTTTATAACAGCCCGCTGGTAACCAAGTTCATCAGCGGCGTGATGTGGGAAGGCAAGAAGAGTGTGGCGGAAGGCATTTTTTATGACGCCATGCGCCAGATCGGCGATAAGACCGGCGAGGAGCCTTTGAAGGTTTTTAAGCGAGCGATCGACAACGTGAAGCCCACGGTTGAAGTGAAGTCACGGCGCGTTGGCGGTTCGACTTATCAGGTTCCGATTGAAGTTCACCAGGAGCGGCGCGGTGCCCTGGCTATTCGCTGGATTGTTTCCTACGCGCGGGGGCGCGGTGAAAAAACGATGACGGATCGTCTCGCGGCCGAGATTCTCGACGCGGCCAACAATCGCGGCAACGCCGTGAAGAAGAAAGACGATACGCATCGCATGGCGGACGCGAACAAGGCGTTCGCGCATTACAAGTGGTAAGAAATTGCCAATTTCCGATTGCCAATTGCCGATTGTAGGGCGGCGGAAAGTTCTTCAATCGGAAATCGAAAATCGAAAATCGGCAATGGTTAGGCACTTCAATGGCTAAGCACGATTTAAGTAAGTTCAGGAATATCGGCATCATGGCGCACATCGATGCCGGCAAGACCACCACCACCGAACGTATCCTTTATTACACGGGCATCACGCACAAGATCGGCGAGGTGCACGAGGGTACGGCGACGATGGACTGGATGGAACAGGAGCAGGAGCGCGGTATCACGATTACCAGCGCTGCGACGACCTGTTTCTGGGAGCGCAACGGTGTCGATCATCGCATCAACATCATCGACACTCCCGGCCACGTCGATTTCACGATGGAAGTGGAACGTTCGCTGCGCGTGCTCGACGGTGCTGTCGCTGTGTTTGACGGCGTCGCGGGCGTGGAGCCGCAGTCGGAGACTGTTTGGCGTCAGGCTGATAAATACGGCGTACCGCGAATCTGTTTTATCAACAAATTGGACCGCGCGGGCGCTTCGTTTGACCGATCGTTCGAATCAATCATCACTCGTTTAGGCGCTAATCCCGTCGCCGTTCAGATCCCGATTGGGCTTGAAGATCAGCTCAAGGGCGTGGTCGACCTGATCGCGATGAAGGGCCTCATCTGGAAGGATGAGAGCAAGGGCGCTGAATACGAGGTCACCGACATTCCGGCGGATCTGAAAGACGCTGCCACTGCGGCGCGCGAAAAGCTGATCGAGGCCGTTGCCAGCATCGACGACGACCTGATGCACAAGTACCTCGAAGGCGAGGAGATTTCCGAAGCCGAGATTCGCAAGGCGCTTCGTGCCGGCACCATCAGTTTGAAACTCGTTCCGGTCGTTACCGGTTCGGCTTTCAAAAACAAAGGCGTTCAGACTCTGCTCGACGCGGTTGTTGATTATCTCCCGTCGCCTTTAGACATTCCGCCTGTTGAAGGAATCAATCCAAGGACAAGCGAGACCGAGGTGCGTCAGCCGGAAGCTTCGGCCCCGTTTTCCGGTCTGGTCTTTAAGATCATGGCCGACAAGCACCTGGGCCAACTCTCGTTTGTGCGCATCTACAGCGGAACGATCAAGGCCGGGT
>DATNJO010001097.1:0-2834 GCA_035603895.1 Pyrinomonadaceae bacterium | reverse complement strand
GATTCTCGTTATGTAGTCGAGACGATGAGCGGCCGTTTTCGCCGCAAAACTAATCTTCCGTGGTGGGAACGTTTGGACCGAGCGGCGAGCAGACACAAGGTTCACTGGGAATGGACGCGCGGACACGTCGGCCATCTGCTTCAGGAAGCCGCTGACAGTGCCGCCCGGCGCATTGCCGCCGCCGGTCACGTAGATGAGTTAATTCTGCGCGACGCGGTGGACTCGGTAGGCACGGTTGAGCCATAATCTCGCCTCCCCTTTATCTTAAATCCCGCTGGTGTTTGTGATAGTGGCTCCCACTGTGGCCAGAATAAAGACCCTGTTTCCCGACCATTTTTCGCGCCCCGCCGCACTGTTTGTCGCAGTGTCTTTAATACTCGCCTTCATCGCAATAGCCCATGCGCAGGATCCGTTTCGCGGTTGGCAGTGGCAAAACCCTTTGCCACAGGGAAACTCGATCAACTCGATTCGCTTCGCGGCCGACAAAAAACGGGGTTGGGCCATCGGCGCAAACGGCGTTGTTTTAACTACAAACAATGGCGGTTTCGAGTGGGAAGAACAGGAGAGTCCGTCTGATACGACGCTTTACGGCATGTACGTGAAGGACCGCTCGCGCGTGGTGATCAGCGGCGCGCGCGGCGTGATTCTCACGACCAGCAACGCGGGCAAGAAGTGGACGTTGCGGCCGACCGGCGTTCGCGATCACCTCTTCGCCGTTACATTCGCGCCGCAGAACCCGTTGCACGGTTGGGCAGTCGGCACGTTTGGTTCGATCATCGTTACGGCTGACGGCGGCAAGACCTGGAAACAACAGGAAAGCAAAACCACAGCACATCTTTTCTCGGTCAGCTTTACCGACGCGAAAAGCGGTATCGCGGTTGGTTCTCGCGGCACGATTCTGATCACTTCAAATGGTGGCGCTGAGTGGACACCCATAAAAGGCGTGACTGATTCCGCGCTGACCGGCGTCACGTTTACTTCCGAAAAGAATGCAGTAGTTGTCGGGTACCGCGGGACGATTTTGCAAACACACGATGGCGGCGAAACGTGGACCCCGGAGAACTCTCTCGTCACGACCGATCTTTATTCTGTTTTCTTTACTGACGAAACACACGGCTGGGCTGCGGGTGAAAGCGGCGTCGTGCTCACGACGGGCGACGGCGGCAACATCTGGCTCCCGGTGAACGTGCGCACGAATCCACGACTCGCTACCGTTCATTTCGCTGACGAATCGCTGGGTTGGGCAGCAGGCGCTGATGGTTTGGTGTTACGCACTGACGACGGCGGATTGTCGTGGCATCGTTTGACCGACGGCGGTCGCGACGACCTCACGAACATTTCTTTCATCGACAATTCGCATGGTTGGGCGGTCGGTGAACGCGGGCGAATCTTGTACACGAGTTCAGGCGGAAAGACCTGGATCGCGCGTCCATCGGGCGTAGCGGTGAATCTGAACGCGGTCAGTTTCGCAAGCGAAGGATCGGGTTGGGTTGTCGGTGACAAAGGAACGATTTTGCATACAGTGGACGGCGGTGTGAGTTGGAATCCGATCGCGAGTCCCGTCAAAGAAGATCTGTTTGGCGTGGCGTTTGTATCTCCAAACGAAGGCTGGGTGGTCGGCGCGCGCGGTGCGATCTGGCACACGAAAGACGAAGGCGTGTCGTGGCAGTTTCAACATACGAACACTTTCAGTTGGCTCGAGGATGTGAAGTTTGTCGATCCTTTGCACGGCGTTGCGGTTGGTTCCGGCGGCACGATCCTGCGCACTGAAGATGGCGGCGAGCAGTGGATTCGCGTCGATCGCAATCTGAAGGAGTGGTTGTACGCGTTGACGTTTGCTGATCCGCAGCGCGGGTACGTCGTCGGCGCGCACGGCATTGTCCTGCGCACGGATGATGGCGGTGTGACGTGGAAGGACCTCGAAAGCGGCGTTAGTGGAAATCTGTTTGGCGTTGACGTCGCAGGCCGAAACGATGTGCTCGTCGTTGGAGAGCAGGGAAATATCATTCACAGCAAGGACGCTGGTGCGACGTGGGAGATTCAGCCGTCGATCACGAGCACTGCGTTGTTCTCGATAGCGTATCGCGGCGGCAACAACGTTTGGGTTGCCGGGCGTGGTGGCGCGATTCTGCGGCGAATTGAGCCGGTGGCTACGGTGAGTATTCCGGTTTCGAAGTTGCCGCCGATGTTAAAAGGTGGACCACCGAAGCTGGAGGAACCGCTCGATCCCTGGGAGATCCCCCGCGCGACGCCTCCGAAGAAACCAGAGAAGCCTTAATAACGCACGGGGTGTTCTTTGGCGTAGGAGTAGGCGCAGTAGGCGGAGACGAGGTGGCAGATCCAACCGAGCGTGCCGCCGGTGCCAAGCCAGAATCCCGGCGTAATGATTAGCCAGAGAATTCCTGCCAGTATCCGGCCGTTGTAGAGTTGGCCGACTCCCGGAACGATTAAACTCAAAATACCTGCCAGAACTGGATCGCGCATCTTCAAGCTACCTCCGCAATGGAATCCATACGAAGTCGATCCGTGATTTGTTCGCCGTTGCGGAAGGGAATCCCACCGACGTAGTCGGTGGTTTATTCAGATCCTACCTACATTACTGAACTGGCATATTCAATCCCACCGACGCAGTCGGCGGTGTTTTCATACTCAACCTTCCTGGGTCGGGTATGAACGTACCACCGACTTCGTCGGTGGGATTAGTGTACGACTTGGCGGTAGGTAGGATCTGAATGAACCACCGACTGCGTCGGTGGGATTAGTATACGGATTGGCGGTGGGTAGGTAGGATCTGAATGAACCACCGACTGCGTCGGTGGGATTAGTGTACGGCT
>DATNJO010001096.1:0-3143 GCA_035603895.1 Pyrinomonadaceae bacterium | reverse complement strand
GGCTGGGCCGGCAAAGATATTCCAACCGAAGCCGAGTGGGAGTTTGCCGCGCGTGGTGGGTTGGAAAGCGCGGAGTTTACGTGGGGCACGGAGTTCAATCCTGATGGCGAGTTTATGGCCAACACCTGGCAAGGCGACTTTCCCCTCGAGAATACTTTGGACGATGGCTTCGAAGGGACCGCGCCGGTCGGTTCGTTTCCGCCGAACGCTTATGGTCTTTACGACATGGCCGGAAACGTTTGGGAATGGACCACCGATTGGTATCTCGAACACAACAAACTGACTCACTCCTGTTGCGGATCGCTCAATCCTCGTGGTGGACCACTCGAAGAAAGCTACGATCAGTGCCAGCCAAACTTGCGCATTGGGCGCAAGGTCATGAAGGGCGGATCGTTTCTCTGTGCGCCGAATTATTGCAAGCGTTACCGGCCTGCGGCGCGGATGGCCCAACCCGTCGATACGTCCACGTGTCATCTCGGTTTTCGCTGCATCTTCCGCGCGTAGAAAGATGGAAGAGCTTTTTAAAACAATCGCCGATCGGATCGCTCTGGGCGTCGAGTTAGCGGCGGCACTCTTGATTGCGTACGGCGCGATCGAAGCGATCGTTGGTCTGTTGAAGCCGCGCCGGCAGATCGAATCTACGAAGCCTTTTCACAAACGGCGGCAGGTGTTTCTTCGTTTCGGCGTTTGGCTGTTGCTGGCGCTCGAGTTTGAACTGGCGGCGGATATTGTTAGAAGCGCGATCAGTCCTTCGTGGTCCGACATCGGTCAACTCGGCGCGATCGCCGCGATTCGCACCGTGCTGAATTACTTTCTGGAACGCGACATCAGAGAGTTCTCGGAGTCTGTGCAACCTGAGGGTTGAAGAAGCTTTGGCCCGCAAAGGCGCAAAGACGCAAAGCGCTGCCGCGTTTCTTAAGGATTTCTTTGCGCCTTAGCGCCTTTGCGGGAGAAGGTTTTCCTTCGTGTAAGCCAGTGAAGATGTCGAACCTCAGGCCAGCGTGGCTTTTTGTCTACTGTTGTTCTGGTCCACTGCGCCCGGCCAGTTCAGGAGAACTGTTCTACGACTCGCGCTTTAGCACCTTCAACCGCTTCCGCCTCGCCGTTGGAACAGAGCTCGTGTTTGCAAAACGAGAAACCTGGCTGCTGAACATTCGTCGGCAGCGCATCCTCGACATCTATTACCTCTGGCAAACCGACAGCCGCTCCCAACCAAAACGTTTGCACGCAATCGGCGTCACGTTTGAGGTCCATTTCTGAGCCACAAAGAAGCACAAGAGGCAAAAGGGACTCTGCTAACTACCTTTGTGCTTTTTGTGCCTCTTTGTGGCTCAAATACAGAATTTACCGCGCGCAAATACAGAATCTGCCTTATGTAAACGCCCCCGCTGCGCCGGTAATCTTTAAGTGTGGTAGACGCTCCAGCCCCACCAACATCTACGTCGACAGAACTCGCGGTCGATCGGACGCGGCTGGCCCACGACCGCACAATGATGGCCTGGGTGAGGACCGCGGCCTCGCTGATCAGCTTCGGTTTCACTATCTACAAATTCTTTCAGTACATGCGCGAGCAGGGTCAGCCTGTACAAAACCAGATTTTGGGACCGCGTGAGTTTGCGCTTTTCCTGATCGCCATCGGATTGTTTTCACTCGTACTTGCGACTCTCCAGAGCCGGCACGAAATGCGACTCATGAGAAAACATTACGCGCACGTACCGTTTTCGCTGGCGAATCTCGTCGCCGGAATGGTGGCGATTCTCGGCGTGCTCACATTTCTCGCGGTAATGTTGAGGCAGTAGTGCGAGATCATGACTACTGTCGATCAAGTTGACTCAACTTTTGGACGTGGACCATTCCCGCATTTTCAACGCTCGCTTGGTCTCTTCAAACCTGTCGGCCACAACATCTTCGCCCGGGCCTTCACGTGCGTCTTAGTCGGATGGTTCCCGTTACTGCTGCTTGTATTTTTCGCGAGTACGTCACGATGGAGCGCCCTATGGACCTTCCTGACAGATTTCGGCACGCACGCACGATCTCTGATCGCCGCGCCGCTGTTCATCTTTTGCGAACCTGCCTGTTTGAAAAAGCTGGCAACGATCGTGAATCACTTCGTCAAAGCGGGCGTGCTCGATAAAGACGACAAACCGTCCTTCGAAGCCCTCGTAACTTCGAACCGCTCGCTAATCAACGGAACGCTTCCGGAGGTCGTCGCAATCGTCGCGGCCTACTCGATCGCCATCATTCTCTTGCAATACTTGCCGTCACTCGGAATGCGTCCGTGGTACCGGCCGCCGGAAAGCACAACGATGTCAGTCGCGGGTTGGTGGTACTCGTTTGTAAGTCTGCCGCTGCTACTGATTCTTACCTTTGTTTGGCTCTGGCGCATCGTGCTTTGGGGACGCTTTCTTATCCGTGTCGCGACGATGAAGTTATGTCTTATCGCAGCGCATCCTGATCGAGCTTCGGGTCTGAAGTTTCTCAACTCATCACTCGTCGCCTTCATGCCACTGGCTTTTACTTTCGGAGTAATCGCCGCGGGCGCGTCTGCGAATCAACTGCTTTACAACAATGCCACGATAGAAACCGTGCAAATGCTAGCCACCGGATTGAGCGTTGTAACTCTGATACTCTTCGTGGGACCGCTTATGATCTTTGTGTCTAGGTTGCACGCAAAGAAGGTGGAAGGAATCTATTCCTACGGCGCGCTTGCAGACGATGTTGGACGGCAGTTTGAAGAGAAGTGGTTCAAGAACTACAAGGAGTTTCGCGAGGGCGCCCTGGAAGCACCGGATTTCTCGGCTACGACTGACCTTTATCAAATTGTGGGGAACGTCCATGACATGAAGCTGGTGCCGTTTGAGCTGCGCGCGGTGGTGAGTCTGGTCGTAGCTGCGCTGCTGCCGTTTGTGCCGGTGGTGCTGATGATGATGCCGATCAAGTTGATCGTGACTGAGTTGGCGCGGCTGCTGGTGTAACTCTACTTGGGATTTGAGAGTCGATTTTGAATCGCGTAGCGCACGAGTTCCGCGGTGCTTCTCATTTCCATCTTGTTGAGTATGCGCGCGCGATACGTGCTCACCGTGGGCACGCTTAACGACAGCGCTTCGGCAATCTGCTTGACCGTTTTCCCTTCTCCGAAGAGC
>DATNJO010001095.1:0-2032 GCA_035603895.1 Pyrinomonadaceae bacterium | reverse complement strand
CCCGGTAATCGAACGCGCCAATGACACGACCTGCGTCAACGTCGTCGACAAAGATGGCAACCTGTTCAGCGCGACGCCGAGCGGTGCGTGGCTGCCGGCAGTCGTTGCGGGAAACACTGGCGTGCTGATGGGCCAACGTCTTCAGTCCGCGTTGACCGATCCGAAGAGTCCAAACGTCGTGGCGCCCGGAAAACGCCCGCGCATCACGTTGACGCCGACTCTCGTGTTGAAAAACAACGAGCCGTTCATGGTGCTGAGTACGCCGGGCGGCGACAACCAGGACCAGGCGCTGTTGCAAGTGTTGCTGAACGTGATCGAGTTTGGCATGAATCCACAGGAAGCAGTGGAAGCCGCGCGCTTCGACACACAGCACTACGTCAGTTCATTTGACGATCACGAATTTCTTCCCGGTTCGCTAAACGTCGAATCGAGAGTCGGGCTGAAGACGATTCAGGAACTCAACAACAAAGGACACAAAGTGAAGGTGCAGAGCGAGTGGGGTACACTGTCTGCGCCGACTGTCATTATTTACGATCCGAAAACCGGCGTTTCCTCCGGTGGCGCTGACCCGCGCCGCAGTCGCTACGCCGTTGCGTGGTAGAAGTCAATCTCAATCAAAACACTTGAGGAGCCCCCTATGAAGATCTTCACCAGCAGAAAGGCGTTGTTAACGATCCTTGCTTGCCTGTTAACAATTTCAACCCAAACTACTGCCGCGGCGCCAGTGCTTCCGAATCCGGTGCTGTGGTTTCTCGGACAGGAATACGTGGACATCGGCGGTAAGCAAAAGACACGCTATCGCTTCGACGTGGCCAACAAGACAGATTATCCGGCGGACATGTTTGCGGCAGCGCCCACCCTTCCCCCGTGTGGAACAAACAAGAACGCTTCGCGCACGTGGGTAGACATCTACGATCAGAGTGGAAAGCGGTTGCAAGGGTTCTGCGCGCTTGGCAAACTAGACGATCTTTCCGAAATCTGGTTCGCGTTGGACCGTGACGAAGTGCCACCGAGTTGGGTCTACATTGAATTTAACGATCGCAAGACCAACACGAAGTACAAATCGAATCTCGCAGAAACAACTTTGTAATTCTAAATTCCGTAACGAGGGGGAACTAACCATGCCGGTAGCAGAAGGTCAACGATTTATAGATTTCAAACTCCAAAACCAGGACGGCAAAACCGTTTCGCTGGACGACTTCAAAGGCAAGTGGCTCGTTGTCTACGTTTATCCGAAAGACGACACGCCGGGCTGCACGATTCAGGGAAAGTCGTTCACGGCGAGCAAAGAGGAGTTTGACAACGCAAACATCGCGGTGGTCGGAGTCAGTGAAGACGACGTGGCATCGCACCAGAATTTCTCGAACAAGTTTGGTTTCAAGATCGATTTGCTGGCGGATCCGAAGCACGAACTGCTGAGTGCGGCGGATGTGGGCCAGAGTGATTACAAGGGCACGATGTACTGGAACCGCACCAGCTTCGTGATCGATCCGGAAGGCAATCTGCGCAAGATTTATCGCGGCGTGAATCCCGAAGGTCACGAGCAAGTGCTGCTCAACGACATCAAGGGCATGCAAACAAAAGGCGCGGAAGCCCACGGATAAAGATGCTGGCATACGTGTTTTGGCATTGGCCGCAGGCGAGTGTAGACACTGAAGTTTACGTGGCTCACCTGGAAGCGTTTCATCGCACGCTTGCGGCCAATCGCCCGCCAGGTTTTCATCGTTCTGTTGTCTTTCGTATTGAAGACGCTGATTGGTTGCAAACGCGTGGACCAGCGTACGAAGAGTGGTACCTGCTTGATGATTCTGCCGCGATGGATCCGTTGAACCACGCGGCAGTTTCAGGCATTTGCGAAGCGCCGCACAACACGGTCGCACGAGAGGCGGCAGGAGGAACTGGCGGGTTGTATCGCTTGCGAGCTGGTGAAGAAGTTTTGCCTGAAGCGCGCTTTGCTTTTTGGTTAGCCAAACCGGAAGGTGTGACGTATCCGAACTTTTACGACGCGCTCGCTTCGCTAACCTCACAACCT
>DATNJO010001094.1:0-5551 GCA_035603895.1 Pyrinomonadaceae bacterium | reverse complement strand
GATTCAATTTGGTGAACATCCGGTCGAGATCGTAAACCTCGCCGTGCGCTGTTGAAATCATCTTGCGCCCGCGGCCGCGGCGCGCGAGGTCCGACTGGCGCATCACTGCCGGCGTAAACGAGTAGTCGCGATAAACACGGTCGTGAATCGTTGGCACTTTCTTTCCCAACAGCCGTGCTACGAGAATCCACGCGAGTCCACGCAGGACTTCGGGCGGCGCATCCTTGCAGATGTCGGACAGCCGGACGTAAACGCGTCCCGAGCGCAAACGAATCGTGTGTCGCAGTCCGGCATAGGGATAGAAGCGCACTTCGATCACGGGCACGCCTCGGTTGCCGCCCATGTGACGAAACGCGTCGGTAAAATATTTCGCTACTTCGTTCATGTGAGTACTACCTGACTGCCCACGTACTGTCGGCAACTACCGGACCCGAACGGAGGGCTCAATCTTAAGGAGGGGAAAGTAGAACCGTCAACCCGTGGCGGGAGGGCGGCCGGAAGTCCACAATTTACAGGGGTTTACGCCGAATCTGTGCAATCTGTTAGCAAAACATTTATACTGCGAAACGCTAATTCTATGCCCCGTCGAGCCTCAAATCTGCAAGCCACGGAAAAGGGTGTCCTTGACTCCCGCGCCGAGATCTTGCTCGCCGCACTGATTAAGGAGCATCTGGTGACTGGCGAGGCCGTCGGATCGCGCGTCTTGTCGGATCGTTTCGCACATGGCTATGGCTGGAGCCCCGCGACGATTCGCAACGTGATGGGCGAGCTCGAAGAATCGGGCTTTGTTGACCAGCCGCACACGTCCGCAGGCCGTGTGCCGACCGACAAGGGCTATCGTTACTACGTGGACAACATGCTCGGCGAGGCGCGGCTGTCGCGAAGCGATCTAAAGGCGATCGATCACCTGTTTGCCATCAACGAATTCGATCCCGGGTCGTCGCCGGATCGCTTGATGGAGAACGTGTCGCACGTTCTCTCGGCGCTTTCGCAGAACGTAGGCATCGTTGTTTCGCCGTCGTTGGGCGAGAACCGGTTGAAGCACATCGACTTCGTGCAATTGCCCGACAAGCGGATTCTCGTCGTGCTCGTCTCGACCGCCAGCATCGTTCATAACAAGGTCATTCGTGTCTCTGACGAGTTCACACAGGACGAACTCGACCACACCGCGCGCTACCTGAACGCCGAATTCAGCGGCAAGAGTCTGCTGACTATCAGGTCCGAGATCGTGGAACTGATGAAAGAAGAGAAGGCGCTTTACGATCGACTTCTTCAGAACGCGGTGCTGCTCTGCGAGCGGAGTCTCGAGGGCGAGGAGACGATCGGCGGCGACGTTTACGTCGACGGCGCTTCAAACATCCTGACCAAACCCGATTTCGACGACATCGAACGCATGCGTGACCTGTTCCGCATGTTTGAAGAGAAGTCGCGGCTGATCAAGATTCTCAACGAGTGTGTCCACGACCATCCCTTTTCCGGCGATGTGCACGTGGTCATCGGCCGCGAGCACCCGACCGACTCGATGCGGAGTTGCGCCCTAATCACCGCGCCGTATCAGGTCGGGCAAAATGGAGGCGTCGGCACGCTCGGCGTCGTTGGGCCCATGAGAATTGAATATGCCCGGATTATGGCTATGGTAAACTACATGGCGCGGTTGATTGAACATCGCCTCGGAGAGCAGGCCGCCCCTTAAACCGTTAAGATTCAGATCCTGCCTACTAATGAAATCAGACAGGAAAGACAAACCTTACCGCATTCCAATCAGATTCACGGACGCTGAAGACGAAGGCGGTTCCGTGGATGACGAGTCAGCAATGGATAGAGTAGATCCCGACAACGACGAGGTTTTTTCAATCGACGAAGACGACGCGTCCCTGGACGCTGTTTCACCGTCAGATCCGGCGGAAACCCGGAATGAGTTTGGCGGGCCGGACACAGCCGAGTTGATCGCGACGAGAGCGGAACTGAAGCGGATTGAAGCGGAAAACGCCGACTTGAAGAACCAGCTCGCGCGCCGCCAGGCTGACTTTGAAAACTATCGCAAGCGCGTGGAGCGCGAACGTAACGAAACGTACAATCGCGTGGCGGCCGACGTCGCCGCGAAGTTGCTGCCTGTTTCCGACAATCTCAAACGCGCGCTGGAAGCCGAGTCGTCGATGGAAGCGGCGGAGTCGGACGAGTTTCGGCACTTTTTGAGTGGTGTCGATCTGATATGGAAACAACTCAACGGCGTGCTCGACGCGTTGGGAGTTAAACCGATCCCATCCGTCGGCGAACCTTTTGATCCTCACGTTCATGAAGCAGTGGTCACGGAAGCTACGGACGAGTACGAGCCCGACACAGTGATACAGGAGATCGTTGCGGGCTACCGCCTTGGCGACAAGTTGATTCGTCCCGCCCTGGTGAAAGTTGCGACACGAAAGTAAATCTGGATAGATGGGAAAAGCGATAGGCATTGATTTAGGCACCACGAACTGCTGCGTCTCGGTGCTCGAAGGCGGCGCAGTGCAGATCGTGCCCAACAAAGAAGGTGGCCGCACGACGCCGACCGTTGTCGGTTTCACTGAGAAGGGCGAACGTCTGGTTGGGCAGATAGCGAAACGTCAGGCGGTGACCAACGCCGCGAATACCGTCTACGCCGTCAAGCGACTCATCGGCCGCAAGTTCAACTCGACGGAAGTGCAACGCATGAGCGAGACAGCGGCGTTTGAGATCGTCGATTCGCCAAACGGCGACGCGCGAGTACGCGTGCAGGGCCGCAATTACAGTCCGCCCGAGTTGTCGGGAATCGTTTTGCAACGTCTCAAAGCAGCCGCGGAAGATTTTCTCGGCGAAGCTGTGACGGACGCGATCATCACCGTTCCCGCTTACTTCGACGACACGCAACGGCAAGCCACGAAGGACGCGGGCAAGATCGCCGGGCTGAAAGTCGAACGCATCATCAACGAGCCAACGGCTGCGGCGCTCGCGTACGGTCTCGGCAAGTCAGACTCGGAACGCATCGCGGTTTACGACCTCGGCGGCGGCACATTTGATATTTCGATCCTGGAAATGAACGACGGTGTGTTTGAAGTGTTGTCTACTTCCGGCAATACCTTTCTTGGCGGCGAAGACTTCGACGAACGGATCATGAACTGGATGGCGGGACAGTTTCTCGCCGACACCGGAATCGATCTGCGACAGGATCGCCTTGCTTTGCAGCGGTTGAAGGAAGTTGCGGAACGCGCCAAATGCGATCTTTCGTCAGCGACTGAGACCGCGATCAACTTGCCGTTCATCGCTGCGGACGCCTCAGGCCCGAAACATTTCAACAAGACGCTGACGCGATCGGAGTTCGAAACACTCGTTTCCGATCTAGTTGAACAGACTATAGAGCCGTGTCAGACTGCGTTGAAAGACGCGAAGCTGCAACCGTCAGACATTCACAAAGTGATTCTGGTCGGCGGCCAAACGCGCTCGCCGATCGTCGAACGCACGGTCGAGAAGATCTTCGGACGCAAGCCGTCGGCGGAGATCAACCCGGACGAAGTGGTGGCGATGGGCGCGGCGATTCAGGGCGGCGTTTTGAGTGGCGACGTTAAAGACATCGTGCTGCTCGACGTGCTGCCGTTGAGTCTGGGATTGGAAACCCGTGGCGGTTTGTTTACGAAGATTATCGAACGCAACTCGACCATTCCGCTGCGCAACAGCCTGACGTTTACAACCGTTGTCGACAACCAGTCATCGGTAGAGATTCACGTTTTGCAGGGCGAGCGCGAAGTGGCGAAAGGCAATCGTTCGCTGGGCAAGTTTGAGCTGGTGGGAATTCCGCCAAATCCGCGCGGCGTGCCGCAGATTGAAGTTTCGTTTGAAGTGGACGCGAACGGAATCGTTTCCGTGTCGGCACAGGACAAGACGACTGGACGCGAGCAGCAAATGCGAATCTCGCCGACTTCGGGTCTGGCGCCGGACGAGATCGACCGCCTCATTCGCGAGGCTGAAGAATCCGCGGACACCGATCGCAGCACCAAAGAGACCGCGATGCTGAGGAACCGGGCTGATTCTTTACTGCGGAACACAAAGAAGGCGTTTGTTAAGTTTGGGGGAATGTTAACGCAGGAACAGCAAGACCACGCCGAGAAGGTGTTTGGCGAGGCTGAGACGGCGCTGGCGACGGATACGACTGACGAGGTTAAGAAGGCACTCACGAATTTGGAAGTTGTCGCCGGACAACTCACATCCGCGATGCTGAACGCAGCGACGGATGCGACAACGAGTGAAGTTTAGTGAAGTTTAAGGAGCGCGGGCGGCTCGCCCGCCAAGTACGGAAGGGGTCTTCTGCGTTACTTGCGGGCGAGCCGCCCGCGCTCCCTAACCTCAACAGATAGAGAACAGGAATGAGCAAGAGAGATTATTACGAAGTTTTGAACGTAACCCGCACTTGCACCGAGCAGGAGCTCAAGAGTGCGTACCGGAAGCTGGCAGTGAAGTATCACCCTGACAAGAATCCGGGCGACGCGAGCGCGGAAGAGAAGTTTAAGGAAGCGGCTGAAGCCTACAGTGTTTTGTCCGACGCGGAACAACGTCGCCGTTACGACCGTTTTGGTCATGCGGGCGTTTCGAGCAGCGCTGGCGCCGGAAACTGGGGCGCGCCGGGTTTTGGTGGCATTGAAGACATCCTCGGCGACCTGTTTGGGTTTGGCGATGTGTTTGGCGGCGCGCGCGGTGGCGCGCGGCGTTCGACAGCGCAACGCGGCGCGGATCTTCGTTACGACCTGGAGATCACGCTCGAAGAAGCGGCGGAGGGCATGACGGCGCAACTCCGCATCCCGCGGCTTGAGACCTGCGACACGTGCAAAGGTTCGGGCGCGAAAGCAGGCACGCAGCCGGAGAATTGTTCGACTTGTTCTGGCACCGGACAGGTTCGATATCAGCAAGGCTTCTTTTCCGTGGCCCGAACGTGTCATGTGTGTCGTGGCGCGGGTCGCGTGGTCAAAGACCCCTGCGAGACGTGCAGAGGCGCCGGACGCGTCGAGCGCGAGAAGCAGATGGAAGTAAAAATCCCGGCGGGAGTCGAAACCGGGTCCAGATTACGCGTATCTGGTGAAGGTGAATCCGGCACGCAGGGTGGTGCGCCGGGCGATCTTTACGTGGTTATCCACGTTGCCGAGCACGACCAGTTTGAGCGACAAGGTAGCAACCTGTACGAGGCCGTCCCGATTACCTTTGCGCAGGCCGCGCTGGGCGCCGAGATCATGGTCAAGACGCTCGATGATGAGGAGAAGGTCAAAGTCCCGATGGGAACTCAAACCGGTACCGTGTTTCGACTCAGAGGCAAGGGAATGCCCGTCCTGGGTGGACGCGGTCGCGGCGATCTCTTTGTGTCGGTGACTGTCATTACTCCCACGACCCTGACAAGAGAACAGCGCCGCTTGCTCGAGCAGTTGGCTGAAGTTGAGAACAAGGATCTGGAGAACAAGGGGTTGGTCGATAAAGTCCGAGACATCTTTGGATGAGATCTTTTTAGCCGCAGATAAACGCGGATTGGATACCGATTATGATTATGAAGACC
>DATNJO010001093.1:0-11672 GCA_035603895.1 Pyrinomonadaceae bacterium | reverse complement strand
GGTGAGAATATCGACGAAGCTGTTTCCCACATTCGCGAGATCAATGCGGAAAATTGCACCGCTTCGTTCGATCATTTGAACGAATCGGTCGGTAGCGATGGGGAAGCGGAACACGAAGTGGTCGAGTATCTCAACATACTCAAACAGATCACTGAGACGAAAATTAACTCAAACGTTTCGATCAAGCTGACGCAGTTTGGGCTCGGTCTCGATCCGGAGCTCGCGTATCGCAACGCGCGGCGCGTCGTCGAAGAAGCGCACGTCCGCGGTAACTTTGTCCGCGTTGACATGGAAGACTCGAGCGTCACGCAAGTCACCCTCGACATCTTCAAACGTCTGCGCGCTGAATTTGACCTGAACACTGTCGGGATCGTGTTGCAGTCGTACTTGCACAGAACCTACGCCGACGCGCAGGAGTTGGTAAAAATCCCGGCGCGCATTCGTATCTGCAAGGGCGCTTATCACGAACCGCCCGAGGTCGCTTATCCCGACAAAAAAGATGTGGACGCAAACTACATCAAGGTGATGCAACTACTACTTTCCAGCGGCACTTACCACGGCATCGCCACGCACGATCCGAAGATGATCGACGCCACCATCAACTTCGCGTCGCGTGAAGGTATCGGGAAAGAGAAGTTTGAGTTTCAAATGCTTTTTGGCATCCGGCGCGACCTTCAGCGGCAACTCGCGCGCGACGGATACAACATGAGAATCTATGTTCCGTATGGAAAACACTGGTATCCTTACTTCATGCGACGGCTGGCAGAGCGTCCGGCGAATGTTTGGTTTGTGATGAAGAACGTTTTGAAGGGTTGAGCCGCGGACTTTCACAGATAACACGAACAGATGAGCGATTGGTTTTGGATTCTATGGACCATACTCGGCGCGATACTCATCGTGGCCGAAATCTTCACGTCCGGGTTTGTGCTGCTGTGGTTTGGTATCGGCGCGCTGGCAGCCGCTTTTCTAGGGTTTCTCGGTGTCGAAAGTCTCGCTCTTCAGTTCATGGTTTTTGCGGTCGTCTCGATCGCCCTGACCGCGGCCTCGCGTACGATCTTCATCAACTACTTCTCGCGCGAGAAATCAGGCCAGTCGTTGCGCAGCGGTGTCGATGCGCTGCCCGGAAAGATCGGCACGGTCGTTTCTTCCAGTACGGGAGCGTTGCAGGAAGGCGCTGTGAAAGTCTTCGGTTCGACGTGGACCGCGTATCCCGCAGCCGGAGAGGCTCCGTTAAAGGCCGGCGAGCGTGTTTGTGTCGAGAGCGTCGAAGGAGCGTCGATCTACGTGCGACGAATTGGCAGTGAACCTGACTGGCGGCAGAAAGCGTTACCGGATTAGTGTGGTTCGGTGTCCGCTTCGTAGTTGTCGTCGAGAGTTTTGTCTTCTTCGAGTGGTGGCAGCTCGATCGTAATGCGATCGGTGGCGGGTTCTTCGAGATCTTCCCCTACAAAACGAGCCAGGACCACGGTGATGTTGTCTTCGCCGCCGCGGTTGTTAGCCTCGTCGATCAGGTGGTCACAGGCTTTCACCAGATCTCCCTGACTATTTACGACGATCTGCTGAATATCTTCAGACCGCAGTTTTCCCGATAAACCATCGCTACAGAGCAACAGCACGTCGCCCTGGCGCAACCGAATCCGCCCGGTTACAGGTGCGACTTCGCTTTGCGCGCCGAGCGCTTGCAGGATCACGTTGCGAAACATGTGCGTCTCGGCTTCTGACTCACTGATCTGTCCGACGTCGACGAGTTGTTGCACGAGCGACTGGTCTTTGGTCGCGAGACGAATGTGGTCCTTGCGAATGACGTAACCGCGGCTGTCGCCCACTTGAACGAGATCGAGATTATCGCCCCTGATCGCAGCGCCGGTGAACGTTGCGCCCATGCCCGCACAGCGCGAGTCTTCCTGGCTCTTCAAGTGAATCGCAAGATTCGCGTAGATCGTGGCGTTCTTCAGACACTCAACCAAATCCACATTCGGATCGCACGCTTCCTCGCCTTCGGTTCCGAGCAGCATCTCGCGCACGGAATCGACTGCCATCCGGCTCGCCACATCGCCCGCGAGCGCGCCACCCATGCCATCAGAGACGACCAGCACGAGTCCTTTTTGGCCCAGGTCGAAACGGGTCAGTTTTTCAGGTGGCGTGGCTCCATCTGCCCCGGTCCAAGTCTGCTCGGAAGACAGATCGAGGACCAGGAAATTATCTTCGTTACCACGTCGCACCCGGCCAACATCTGATTTGGCGTATAACTCTACGATCATAAGGAGAGCGCGTATTAAATCAGGGAGTCTATATAAAGGTTGAGAACGGCCAATTGTAACCCTAAATCAAACTTTGTCCAGCGCTTGATCTAAATCCGCAATAATGTCGTCCGTGTCTTCAATACCCACGGAAATACGTACTAAGCCATCGGTAATTCCGAGCCGTTGGCGCTTCGCCTCGTCAACCGAAGCGTGCGTCATCGTGGCTGGATGTGAAATCAGTGTCTCCACGCCGCCGAGACTTTCCGCCAGGGTACACAGTCTGACTGATTCGAGCACCGTTTTCGCCGCCGCCAGCGAACCGACGTCAAACGCGACCATGCCGCCAAAGCCGCGTTGCTGTCTTCTTGCTAACGCGTGTTGCGGGTGCGAAGCGGACCCCGGATAGTAAACTTTCTGTACTTTGGGGTGCTCTTCCAGAAACGCCGCCACTGCACGGCCCGATTTATCGTGTTGTTCCATGCGCAGCGCCAACGTCTTTGTGCCACGCACCACCAGCCACGAGTCAAACGGGGAAAGAATCGCGCCAGCACTGTTTTGCACGAATCCAATCCAATTGGCGTCCTCTTCGTCGTTCAAAACCACGATACCGCCGACGCCGTCCGAGTGTCCGTTGAGATACTTCGTCGTGGAATGGACCACGATATCGACGCCAAACTCCATCGGACGCTGCAAATAAGGCGACAAAAACGTGTTGTCACAAACAACACGTGCGCCTGCGCGATGCGCGATCTCGCTGATTTCCTTCAGGTCTGTCACGATCATCACCGGATTCGTCGGCGTTTCGAGAAAGACCATCTTGGTGTTTGGTTTGATGGCAGCTTCGACGTTCAGAGGTTCGGCAGTGTCGACGTAGTCAAACTCGAGTCCATAGTTGCTCAGAATGCGATTAAAAAGCCGCGCGGTGCCGCCGTAGGTGTTGTCAGAAACCACAACGTGTTCGCCGGCTTTCACGAGACGTAGTGTGGCGTCGATCGCCGCCATGCCCGAGGCGAAGGCGAAACCAAACCGAGCACCTTCGAGGGCAGCGATGTTGCGCTCGAGTGCGGAGCGCGTCGGGTTTTGTGTGCGCGCGTATTCGTAGCCTTTGTTTTTCCCGAGCGCGTCCTGTGCGTAGGTCGACGTTTGATAGATCGGTACGGTGACCGAGCCGGTGGTCTCGTCTGGTTCTGAACCGGTGTGAATGGCGATGGTCGAAAATTTCATAAACGTTGTTCTTAGAACTTAGTAGTTCGTTCTGAGTTCAACCTTTAGGTTGTCCGTTACCGGGCAAGCTAAAGCTTGAACTCTAAACGGGACTCTCAAAAATTCCCTGGCTGCGATATCGCTCCGCGCCATCGGGGAAAACTGTGACTACTCGTTTGCCTGGACCTAAACGTTCCGCGATCTTGTACGACGCGACCGCCGCGGCTCCAGTGGACCAGCCACCGAGTAACCCTTCGAGCCGGGCAATTTTTTTCAAAGTGGCGCAGACTTCATCGTCCAGCACCATCATGATCTCGTCAGCCAATGCAGCGTCGAAGATCTTCGGAATAAAGTCGCGCTGGCCGATGCCTTCGATCTTCTTTGGCCCGGCCGGCTTGCCGCCGTAGATCGATCCTTCCGGTTCAACCAGAACACACAGCGCGTTCGGGTTGTGCTTCTTAACTGCCCGGCTAACGCCGCAAAATGTTCCGGACGTTCCCGCACCGATCACCACCGCGTCGATCTCGCCGTTCATCTGTTCGATGATCTCGCGACCGGTGGTGAGTTCATGAAAACACGGGTTCGCCGTATTCTCAAATTGCTGCGGTACGAAACTGCCGTCGATATCCGCCGCCAACTCTCGCGAACGGTCGATTGCGCCCGTCATTCCGGCCTCGCACGGCACGTACTCGATCTCGCCGCCCAGTACTTCGATCAGCTTCATCTTCTCTTCCGCAAAGCCGCGCGGGACGCAGAGAATAACACGGTAACCGCGCGCAACTCCCACGAGTGCGAGGCCGATGCCCGTGTTTCCGGCTGTAGGCTCGATGATCGTGCCGCCGGGTTTCAGCCGGCCTTTTTCCTCGGCGTCGAGAATCATCCCCAAAGCCGCGCGATCCTTCACCGAGCCGCCGGGGTTGAGCCATTCGATCTTTGCGTAGACGTCGGCGCAAGGTGGCTGAACGAACCGCGAGAGATGAAGTAAAGGAGTTTGGCCTATGAGGTCGAGAATGCTTTCTGCGATGCCACGGGACATTGGTGCGCGATGGTAGCTTGCGGGTTTCAGGAGTGTCAAACCAGGCCACAAAAAGGCACAACGTTTTGAGTTCAACCTTCAGGTTGCCGGCCCCGTTACGAGTCAGAACAAGCTAAAGCTTGAACTCAAAACAGGTTAGTACTGAATCAGGCTGCCCTCGCGTTTGGCGCGCCGCACGGCGCGGCCGAAGACCCACAGTGAAAAGGGAAGCAATACGACGAGAAAACCGAGCAGGACAAAGAGCGGATGCGTGACCTGGCTCAGTGTGTGGCCTTCGAGCAGGACCTGCCGGATGCCTTGGAGACCGTGTGTGGCGGGCAGGAGCTGCGAGATGTTGCCGAGTTTTGGACCGGCGTATTCCTTTAGTAACTGAGTCGGGAAAAAGACGCCGGAAAACAGCGCCGAGCCCGCGCCGAGAAAAATGCCAAACGGATCGCCGCGCTTGAAAACCATCGCGAAGCTTGCCGAAAGTATGCCGAGACACGCAAGCACGACGGTTGTAAGTAACAGAAAAACAACCGCGAGAAAAAAGCTGCCGCGAAAGTGCACGCCGAAGAGCACGCGGCCAAAGAACAGGTAGAGAAACGAAAAGAAGGTCGTTTCGAGAAAGTCCCACGCCGAGCTGGCGACGATCACTGTCGGAAGATTGATCGGAGTCAACAGTACGCTTTCGAGTGTGCCTTGCATCTGCTCCTGGCGAATCGAGTTGGCGAGACTGGAGAACCCGGTCATGAAGTAATTCAAGACAGCGAGCCCCGTGAGCCACGTCGCGAATGGGTCGCGCCACTGCGTAAATCGCGGATCTGTAAACCCCGCGGAAATCTTCGAAATGAAGAAGAGCGTCGTGACGACTGCCAGCACCGAGATGATGCGCAAAAAGAACTGCATCCGGTAACTCATGAACAAGCGAAAGTCGCGCGCCACAAAAGCGAAGATTCTTCTCGGTAGAAGTTTTAATGAATTCATTCGGCTTCGCCTTTGGACTCGTACATTTCTAAAACGTCTAACAGCGATCCCCGAAGGGTCTCGACGTCGAGTATGCGCGCTCCGCGACTTTGGAGATCTCGCAACCTTTCATCGAGTTGGTTGTCGCCAGACTCTCGGGTGAAGGAAATTCTCTCGCTGTCGCTTGTGCCATTTAGTCCGGATACGGTCACATGAACCTGTTCGGACTTCGATGTAAGACTACGCAGATGTTGCGGCGTGTCGATCGCTCGGATGCGCCCGCGGCTGATGATCGCGACGCGCTCGCACAACGTTTCGACTTCCGCGAGGTTGTGCGATGTAAGCAGGACCGAAACCGGCGGATCTTGTTGCGCGAGCGAACTGATCAGTTCTCGCATACGCGCAGCGGCGAGTGGATCAAGTGAACGAGTCGGTTCGTCCAACAGCAGCACCGGCGGCTGTGGCAACATCGCCCGCGCAACGGCGAGTCGCTGCTTGTTTCCCGTCGACATCTCACCAAAACGGCGACGCGCGACTTCCTCCAGTTCGAGTTTGGCAAACAACTCTTGAATACGCTGTTTCGCGGTGCGATCGCTGAGTCCGTGAAGTCGCGCAAAGAACAACAAATTCTGTTCGCCCGTCAGCCGCCAATAGAAACTGCGTTCCTCGGCCGTGGCGAGACCGATCTGGCGGCGCACCTGCTCGTCGTGAAGCACGCTATCGCTGTCGTGAACAGTGACCGTGCCGGTAGTTGGCTGCACCAGCGTCGCGACAATCTTCGTGAGCGTTGTCTTACCTGCGCCGTTGCGTCCGATCAATCCGAAGATCTCGCCGCTGCGAACGTCAAACGTGACCTCGCGCAGCGCTTCGACTGGTTCTTTCACCGGACGGCGAAAGAGCGCACGCAGACGACGAAAGGGAGAGGGATAGGTCTTGGACAGATTGCGAATTGATATAGCGGGCACGGCAATCATCGGGCTCTTTGTCGAGGATCGAGATGTTCGCGCAAGCCATCGCCGATGAAGTTGAAGGCGAGTACAGTGAGGGCGATGGCGATGCCGGGAAAGATGAGCGCGTGTGGCGCGGCCTGAAGCGTCGACAGATCGCGCGCTTCCTCGATCATCGTGCCCCACGAGGGTGCTGGCGGCGGCACGCCGAGACCGAGAAACGATAATGCAGCTTCCGAAAGCACCGCACCCGCCATACCAAGACTCGCTTGCACGATCAGCGGTTGAATCGCATTCGGCAGAATGTGAAGTAGCAGAATGCGCGTATCGCTCGCCCCGAGCGCGCGCGCTGCCTGCACAAAATCATATTCGCGCACCTTCAGCACCTGGCCGCGGATGAGCCGCGCGTAACCAACCCAGCCGATGATGCACAACGCAAGGATCAGTTTGTTCAGTCCGGCGCCGAGAAACGCGACCATCGCGATTGCGAGCAACAGACCCGGAAACGCGAGAAACACGTTGAAGACGTAACCGGAAACAAAACGATCGACCCAGCCGCCGTAGTAACCCGCGATCGCGCCGAGCAGCGTGCCGATGACTGCCGAAACAGCGACGACGATAATCCCGACCTGGAGCGAGATGCGTGCGCCAAAGACCACGCGCGAGAAGATGTCGCGGCCGGTTGAGTCAGTACCGAACCAGTGTGCTGCCGAAGGCGGCAGATAACGCATCGAGAGGTTCGTCGCGCCGACGTCGTACGTCGCGATCCACGGCGCAAACAGCGCCACGATCACGAGCACCACGACTATGACAAGTCCGATGATTGTTAACCGATTCATTAAACGTTTTTCACGAGACTCTAATGCGCGGATCCAGCCAGCGATAGACCATGTCCGTGAGCAGGTTCGCGACGATGTAGGTCATACTAATAACGAGCACACAGCCTTGCACGACGCGGTAATCGCGTTTTCCGATCCCGTCTTCAATGAGCAGCAAACCGAGACCGGGCCAACCGAAGATCTTTTCCGTGATGATGGCGCCCGCGAGCAGGACGCCGAGTTGTAACCCCAGGATTGTAACAACCGGAATCAATCCGTTCTTCAGGACGTGTTTGTAGATGACGGTACGCTCGCTCAAGCCCTTTGCGCGCGCAGTGCGCACGTAGTCTTCGCTGAGCTCTTCAATCACCGATGAGCGCACCATGCGCGTCAGGATCGCCGACAGTGCCGCGCCCAGCGTGAACGCGGGAAGAATGATGTCGCTCCAGTCGAAACGGCCCGACGGTGCGAGCCAGCGCAATTTGACGGCAAAGACGTAGACCAGCATGGGGCCGATCACGAAACTCGGCAAACTGATTCCGAGCAGTGCGACTACGGAAGCAGTGTTGTCGATGATAGTGCCGCGGTTGGTGCCGGCGATGACGCCGAGTGGAATGGCGATCAGCACGGCGATGATCATTGCGAAGATCGCGAGTTCGATTGTAGCCGGATAACGTTCGAGAATGAGTTCGCTGACGGGGCGATCGTTGCGAAACGACAGGCCCATGTCGCCGTGCAGCAGGGCGCTCCAGTAATCGACGTAACGATTGTCAGTTCCGTGCCAGGCGAAGTGACGGCCAGCGGCGTCTTCTGGAAAAGAGAAGAAAAAGGCGGGACGATCGAGTCCGTGCTTTTCGCGAAACTGCACAAACTGTTCGGGAGTAGCTTGCTCACCCAAAACCGCAACAGCCGGATCGCCGGGTACGAGTTCGATTAGAAGTGTTACGAGAGAGACGACGGTCCAAACAACCAGCAGAAGGATTAAAATGCGTCTCAGGATCCCGAAGACCCGGTAACGAAGGTTGGTGCGCACCGCGGCGCATAATAGCAGGTCTTTGAAAGGATTTCAGAATTTACAAGATTAAGAAAAGGAGGACCTCACCTCACTCAGCCAGTCTCGTAAATCCTGACATCCTGTCTAAAACAAAAAACGTAGCCCGAGGTACGATTTAAATACTCGCACAGCCCCGACAACCGCGCGCTTACCAAACCGCACCCCGTGACTACGTATCTGGTTGCAAAGTTTAGAACGCTGCAACCAATCCTCAAACTCATTCCGGCCTTTTGCCCAAATGCAAGGCCGCGATGCCGCCCGTCAGGTTCTCAAACTGAACCTGCTCAAAACCTGCTCGCTGCATTAGGAGCGAGAGTTGTTCCTGGTCCGGAAACTTCTGCACCGAAGCCGGTAGATAACTGTACGCCATTCGCGAACCACTGACGAGTCCACCCATCAACGGTAACACCCTGGTAAAGTACAGACCAAACAACGGCCGCATCATCGCATTTGCCGGTCTCGAAAACTCGAGCACTGCCACCCAGCCGCCCGGTTTCAAAACCCTTCGGAGTTCTGCCAAACCACCTTCGACACTCGCGAGATTGCGCAAACCGAACGCGATCGTCACCACTTCAAACGCACCATCGCGAAACGGCAAGTCCAGCGCATCGCCTTCTATCAAAGGTATCCGGTCCGAAGTCTTGCCTGCGGCAATCTCCAGCATCGGTCGACAGAAGTCGGTCCCGACAACTCTTGCTCCTGTATTTTCAAACAGCGTCTTAGACAAATCGCCAGTGCCACATGCTACATCGAGAATCAGCGAACTGCCGATATGCGCCGGCGAAAGTTTCTCGCGTACTCTCTCTGCAACGATCCGGCGCCATCGCTTATCGACGTTACCGGAGAGCAGGTGGTTCAAAAGATCATAGCGTTTCGCGATCCCTGCAAACATTTCGCGAACGCGGCCCGCATGCTCGTTTGCGGCGTTCGTTTTGTCACGCACAGTAAAAACAAATCTCGTTTGCATTTGGTTGCAAGACGCTTGCGAACACTTTGCGATTACCTGGGATTAGCATTGCCTGTCGGTTTTGCTGGAGTTTTTGGTGTAGTGGTTGGAACGACAATTTCCCCTAACACTTCAAACTGCACGCGTCCCTGCAAAGCGGTCTTCAGTGAGTCCGCTTCACCAACAACCACAGAAGCAACGGCAGTGGGGTCTTTGAACAACCTTCTCGCAACGCGCTGAACGTCCGCAGGTGTTACCGCTCTTAACAGTGCCGGTTGATCTTGTATGGCGCTGAAGCGGTAAGTATCAGCGTCGAGCCATGGATCAGGAACTGCTTCTGACTTCGTCGCGATCGCTACAGTTTCGTTCACGACTTCCGTCCTGGCCCGATCCAATTCGGCGACTGTGGCCTGAGTATTCACTAACGATTCGATCACTTTCTTCGCATTCGCTAACGCATCCGCGGTCTTGTCCGTGCTGACAGCCGCGCCCATCACAAACACGCCCGGCAACACGTAAGCGTCGCTGCTCGCGAATATCGGTTGGTTCGCGAGTTCCGCAGCCATTGCCTGCCAGCGATGTTGCGCCACACGCGCGAGCACTTCAGCGGCCGCGAAGTCTGCATCAGAGCGAGCCACGCCCCGAAGGGCTAAACGAACCTCTGTAGTTGGTCCAGCAACGTTGACGATCAGCGTGCGCGGATCGACCGCTTTCGGCTGGGTAAAAGTCGTGGGCACGATTTTCTCGGTCTTGCGCCATGGGCCGAGAAGCTGACGGACCGTCCGAAACGCTCGCGGCCTGGTGACACCGCCGACAATCGCGAGGGTTGCGTTGTTTGAATTTAGGAAACGCTCGTGCGCCATCATCAGATCGGCGCGGTCCACACGCGCGAGATCTTCCGGTGTGCCGCCGGAACGCCGGCCGTACGGAAAGTCGCCAAAGAGTCTGGCCGCGATGGCTCGATCGGCGACCATCGCCGGAGAAACAGTCGCATCGCGCAGGCTCTTGATACGTGCGTCGCGCACGCGGGTGATGACTTCGGGCGTGAATTGGGTCGAAAGGAGCGCGTTGCGCAGCACTGAAATGACCTGCTCAAACTCGGCAGCCTTGCCAACCATCGTGATGGTGATCGAATCGTAGTTGACGCTGACGTCCAGCTTTCCACCCAGTTCGTCCGTGAAATAGTCAATTGTGGCGGCGTCTGGAAAGAGCAGGTCGCCGAGTAGCGCCATCTGGCCTGATTTGCCGGCGAGGTCGAAAGCGGCGCCGCTATTAATGCGCAATTTGACGATTAATTCAGGACTTCCGGGTTGCTCCCAGATTAGTAGTTTTAATCCATTGAGTAACTGCTCGCGCTCGGGTTCTTTGGGGGACTGAGCTGGAGCCGGTGGCGCTAAGATGGCTAAGACCACAAGTACAGGGATTACACGAATTATTCTGGATAAGGGCATGGGCAAAACATCTTAGATGCCGCATGTTTGCCCGTCAACCGTTTGGCTTTTCACCGCATCCTAAGCCACGGCTGCATTTGCTGTGGGCGGGTCCAGTCCGGCGAGAAAGCAAAAGGGTATGTACTTGCCGCCCCTCGCGGGATAATATCGAGGCAATTTATTGGTCGCGGCGCAAGTTTTTTATTTAGCCCCCGTAACTTTTTTCCGGGTCGAGGTAACTACAGCAGGACGCAGGTTCCTGAGGATCGAGTGCTTGATTGCCCGAGAGAAACACAGACGAGGCATTGCTCAAACGAGCGGGAGAGGGTGACCAGGCAGCCTTCCTTGAGTTATATGACCGACACCGGCAGCCGATCTTTCGTTTTGCGTACCGGTTACTCGGAGAAGTTGATATTGCCGAAGACGTCACGCACGACTGTTTCCTGAGCTTGATTCGCAAGCCGGAAAACTTTCGCCCGGACCGTGCATCTTTGAGAACTTATTTGTTTGCGGCCGCCAGAAATCTGGCGTTGAAACACTTCCGCAGTACGGGTCGCGAGACGGGACTCGATGAGCTGGCGGAAGAACCTCAGCTTCCGACGCGGCACGGGCCGTTGCGAAAGCTGCTTGACGAAGAACTTGCCGCGGAGGTTCGCAGGGCTGTTTCGAGTCTGGCTCCGCTGCAACGTGAAGCACTCATTCTCTTCGAGTACGAGGGGCTCAGCCTCAACGAGATCGCGGAGATTACGGGTGCAGAAGCAGGCGCAGTGAAGGGCCGTTTGTTTCGGGCTCGGGAACGTCTAAAAAGCGTTCTGCGGCCGTATATAGACAGCGGTCAGGAATTGAATAGTGGTCGGGAAATTGTTACTTTGAAGGAGGCCTGAAATGGGCGTTGAGCCGGAAAATGAGTTTATTTCCGATGATGAGCTCAAGTCGTTGCTCGAACGCTGGAACGCGCCAGGGCCTTCGAGAGTTCTCGACAAGCGAATCGCAAATAGTTTTGCAAGAGAATTTTCAGGTGCAGACGGGCTGTCTCAGTCGGTGCTGCTC
>DATNJO010001092.1:0-3309 GCA_035603895.1 Pyrinomonadaceae bacterium | reverse complement strand
CTCCATGCGCCGCTCCGCCGCAAGCGCACGTAAATTCGCGCCGTCGTACAAGCCGGTCTGGACCACGTAGACCTGGCAATCATCGCCAAGCACTCGCTGCACGACGAAATCAAAATCAGTGTGACGGCTCGTGGTCTCGATTCCGTCGGACACGATCACCAGCACACGGCGACCGGAGTAAGGCCGCAGATAAGAAGACGCGGTGACGATCGCGTCGAACAGCGACGTGCCACCTTCCGGTTTGCCAAACATCGCGATCGTGTGTTCGAGGCGAACTACGTCGGAAGTTAGCGCTTGGGCCAGGTAACTGTCAGTCTCGATCGAATAGATCGCGGCTTCGTCTTTGCTCCGCATCACCTTACGGAAAAACCGGATCGCCGCCTGCTTCTCAAACTCGCGCGCAGAATCGAGACTGCCGCTGTTATCAAACAACATTGCGAGCCGCACGCTTGTTTCCGAACGTGACAGTTCGCTCAACGACCGCGGCTCACCATCTACGCGAAGCTCAAAGTCTTCCAACTTCAGATTCATCACCGCGTTGCCGCGCTTGTCGATTACTGAAACGGGAATCGGAACAAGGTTGGAACTGATGCGAACGACGTCGTTCGGATCGATCTCATCGCTGACGGTGCCTGA
Source organism: Pyrinomonadaceae bacterium (assembly GCA_035603895.1). Taxonomy (GTDB): domain Bacteria; phylum Acidobacteriota; class Blastocatellia; order Pyrinomonadales; family Pyrinomonadaceae; genus PSRF01. Next base: position 2,673 of record DATNJO010001092.1, on the reverse strand, counting down.
TGGTGCGGAAGGCGAAGTCGGCGAGCCCGGGCGATTGGGATCGATAGTTGGACCAGGCGGTTTACCTTTTCCCGAGCCGCGCCGCCCGGATTGACTCAACGCAGGCAGCGACACAAAGAGACAGAGAACCACCGTGCTTGCAAGCAGCGCTACACGGAGACGGCTTCTTTTTGTGTGTGCTGAGTGAGCCACTCGTCCCATTCTTTCAACGCTAATTCGACCTGGACTTTTCGGCGTTCATGCTTCCTGCGAGCGACGCGCTTTACAGATTCAGGAAGCGGAGGCAAAAGCGCAAAAGTGATGTTGACCGGTTGAAAATTCTTTGTATCCGCGTGCGAGACGTAATGAGCCAGGGCGCCTGTGGCCGAAGGCAGCGGGGCTTCGAGGAGTTCACGCCCAAACACCAGGCGCGCTGCATTTATTCCTGCCAGCCAGCCCATCGCTACTGATTCAACGTATCCCTCAACTCCCGTGATCTGTCCGGCAAAGAAGACGTCTTCGCGGTCGCGCATCTGCATCGTCGGTTTCAACACTCGCGGGGAGCAAATATACGTGTTGCGGTGTATTTGACCAAACTGAAGAAACTCCGCGTTCTGCAATCCGGGAATGAGCCGTAACACGCGCGCCTGCTCGCCGTAGCGTAGATGATTCTGAAAGCCCACAAGGCTGTATGCGTCGGCCATTAAATTTTCCTGGCGCAACTGCACGGCAGCGTAGGGCTCGCGGCCGGTGCGCGGATCGCGCAAGCCCACCGGTTTCATTGGGCCGAAACGCAGCGTGTCGACGCCGCGGCGCGCGAGTTCTTCGATCGGCAGACAGGCTTCAAACCAGCGCGTTTCTTCGAAACGTTGTAACGGGACGCTGTTGGCTTCTATTAATGCCTTGTAAAACTCGGCGTACTGTTCTTCGTTCAGCGGACAATTGAGGTAGTCGTCGCCGCCTTTGTCGTAGCGTGCGGCGCGGAAAGCGATTGAAGTGTCGATCGAATCGGCAGCGACGATCGGCGCGATGGCGTCGTAGAAGTACATCTGATCGTTGCCGGTGAGCTTCATGATTTCGTTGGTCAATGCATCGGAAGACAACGGGCCGGTGGCCACGATGCTGATTGCGTTTTCCGGGATCGTGGTTGCTTCTTCACGAACGATGCGGATGCGAGGTTCGTGTTCGATGCGTTCGGTGATCAGTTCAGCAAACTTGTGACGGTCGACGGCGAGTGCCGCGCCGGCGGGAACTTTTGTAGCCGTGGCCGCTTCCATCACGAGCGATCCGCCGCGGCGAAGTTCTTCTTTGAGCAGATACGAGGCGGTGCCGGCTTCGTCAGACTTGAGAGAGTTTGAGCAAACGATCTCGGCAAGTTTGTCGGTGCGGTGCGCGGGTGTTTGTTTGACTGGGCGCATTTCGTAGAGAACGACATTCGCGCCGAGTCGCGCCGCTTGCCACGCGGCTTCAACGCCGGCCAATCCACCACCGATTACACAAATTTCTTCCCTCATGTTCTGCACATTCCTTCCCTTATGGCCTCACGCTAGCGGGTGCTTCGATCTTGTAGTCTTTCACATCACCCGAAAAATGTTTGAAGTCGCTCCACTCAATCGTCTTGTTGAAATCGCCGCCGCCGAACAGCAGCACTTTCACGGAGAGATTAATTTGTGCGAAGCGAGGAAGCCAAATGCCTTGCTCCATGCGCGTCTGCTCCATCACGATGCCAGCGCCGGGTTTTAGCGACGCGACCAAACCACCGGCGATCTTGAAGCCTTCCGCAAGGCGCGCTTCGAGTCGCATCACTTGCTTGTCAGTCGGATCGATCCATAGGACGCCGACAAGCTTCGCGATCAAACTCTCTTCTCTGGTTTTGGGTTTAAATCCAGCGCGCGGGCGGAAATCGAAGACGATGCTTTCGCGTCCTTCGAAGTGTTCGCGGCGTGGCGAGACGAAGTCGCAGGCGCGTAGAAACATCGAGATCGCTGGATCGGCGTCGTCGTCGTTCTTTTTCTTCTTGTCGCGTTCGGCGCGACGCTTCGCTGCTTCCTGCTCGTCCTTTTCTTTGTCCCGCTCGGCTTTGAGAAACTCTTCCTGCACGCGCTTGTCTTCCTTCGCCGCACGTTCCGCAGACAGAGGCACGCCGTTTTCGCTGATCAACTTTACGACCGCTTCGCGATTCGGCAACGGATAGACTTCGTAAACTTTTACTGTCTGCTTTTTGAGCTCGCCTTTGCCGTTGATCTCGCGATCGGTTTCGGTTTGTTTGAACGAATATTCGGCGACGCGGTTTTCGGTCGCGTCCTGGTTGCGGGCCACTTCGAGCAGTAGCGAGGTGATGTCGAGTTTCTCGACTGCGCCCGGTGGATCGAAGAGTTGATCGTCGATGCCGGTGTTGTACTTAACGCTTTGCAGAACGAGTGTCAGTTCGCCTGAGCCGTCGAGCTTCATCCGCACGCGATGCGGTTCGAGCAGGCCGCTTTCAGCAGCGTAATCTTCAAAGACAAGGCGCGTCTTCTTTGCGTCGCTGGTGATCTTCGTGATCAGTTTTGTTTTGACGCTGAAGTAGTAATGCACGCGGGCACCGGCTCGAGTTGAGAACTCGACGATGTAAGCGGGTTCGGAACCGAGATCGCCAAGCGACAACACTCGGGCGAGCACGTTTGCCTTTTTGAAGTCGATGAGACGTGAAGC
>DATNJO010001091.1:0-4932 GCA_035603895.1 Pyrinomonadaceae bacterium | reverse complement strand
TCTTGTTGAGAAACTTGTGGTCGAGCGTCAGCTGCACGTCTTCGATTGCGTGCTGGAGTAGGCCGAGATGAACCACCATGCCAGTCACGGGATCCGGCGTGCCGCGCAAGCTCACCTCAGCGCGGAAGGAGTCGTGAATCTCTTCGCTGGCCGCGCCTGGGGTCGTTCCCGACAGTGTATGCTCCGCTTCGAAGCGGAAAGATTTTGTGAATTCCCACATCTTGCGAATGTCAGTCCTATCTGATGCCGAGCGTCTTGTGTGGTTGGAGCATCGGTGTTGGCTGTCCGTGACGACACGGACGAAAAACTGGATTGGTCGTTTCTGAAGGATGGGTTGCCCAATTTGGAACAACAAGAACTAGAAACGTCGATTGCTCCACCTACAGATCGCAAGGATACCAGCTCATTAGTGAAGACTGGAAATGGCATTCACGCCAGCATCCCGAGTCACTGCGGCGTGCGCTGCGAAGGACTAGAAGCTTCCCATGCCCGCATCCGTAATTCGCCGCGCGTCATTCTTGGTGGGTATCAATTCCATGCCCCTTCGTTGCTTCCGCATTTGGGCATCGACGTTTAATTTAACCTCTGCGTAGTCGATGAGACCACTCACGCACGAATGCCATCATCGCCTCATTCGGCGACAGAGTTGGTCGTAGGAAGAGATTTAGGAGAGAGATCATGAGACGCACAGTACTAGCACTTTCCGCCGCTCTCGGCGTTGGCGCCATGGCAACCGCAGTCTTCGCGCAGCAACCGCAGCTTCCACCGCCCGACGATTGGCATGCCACCGGCCGCTATCTTCCTGAATACACGAAAGATGGCGACCTTGTTCTGCCAAAGAACTTTCACGAATGGGTTTATGTTGGTTCGCCACTGACGCCCAACTTTTTAAATCCCCCTCAAGCAAACTTTCCTGAATTTCATAACGTATACATCGAGCCCGGCTCTTACGAAATCTACAAGAAAACGGGGGTTTTCCCTGAAGGGACAATCTTCGTGAAGGAACTGCAGCTCATGCTGCCCGCGACTAATCCGGACGGTTCGAGAACCGAGCCATCAGGGAAGGGATTCTTCCCGGGCGCCTTCAACGGGGCGGATGTGACTGTCAAGGACACCGAGAGATATAAGGCGAGCCACGGCTGGGGCTATTACAACTTCAACCACTTTGAACCCAAGGCGGCCACCGCCAAGGTCCGACCGGTCGAGGAATGCGGCTACTGTCACATTGCGAATGCGAAACGGGATGACGTATGGACGCAGTTCTATGCGTTGCTCGACCAGGTGCCGTTGCCGCCCGGCCAGACCATAAAAAAGTAGGGAGAGCTATGATGAAATTTCTCGGAAGTGCGGCTGCGGCGTCCGCCTCCCTCATCGTGGTGACCGTCGTGTGCCTTGTCGCGCAGCCCGTAGCTAGCCAGACCGCGCCTGCGCAGGAGCAACTTGTTGATGCGGCTGGCAACATGCATATCCCGAAGGACTACCGAACAACATACGAATTCCTTGGGAGCTGGTCTGTTGCAGGTGATAACGGTGCCAAGGAGATTCACGCGGTCTACGCGTCGCCCGGAGCTGCGGCGGCCTATCGCGCCGCCGATAAGTTCCCCGACGGTTCGATCCTGGTGAAGGAAGTGTACGGCGCAGCCACTTCGGGTATGACGACCGGGACGGTCAGCCATCAAGACATTCTCAAGGGATGGTTCATGATGGTGAAGGACAGTAAGAACAGCCATCCCGATAATAAGCTGTGGGGCAACGGTTGGGGTTGGTCGTGGTTCGACGCGGGTAACCCGGTGAAAACGACCTCAACGAACTTCCGCTCAGATTGTCTTGGCTGCCACATCCCTGCCCAGGCGACTGACTGGATCTATGTGCAAGGCTATCCCGGACTGAAGAAGTGACGGATCGTTAGCCAACTACCCTTGAATGTTACGTGAGTAAAGCCGGACTGGATGCGAAAAAGGTAGAGTCATGAAGCCCAGCAAAAAGTACCTCAGATCTATTTGTGGATCGATGATGACCTTTGTGGTGTCGTTTTCGGCACCTCAAGGAAGTCTGGCTGCCAATCCAGCTGCCGACAAGAAAATCACAAAGCTATTCCTTACGTCGGGCCAAGTAGACCTCGTACGAGAGGTGGTGACGCTCCCGCTCCATCGTGGGCGTCTTTCTTCGGGCGAAGCTGTTTGGTTCGTGCTTACCGACGTAAGTGATTTTGCCACTTCGGAAAAGATGGGGCTCACATGGGCGCCGAGTCTTGCTCTGGCCAAAGATCTGACGAGCACACGGGTTGCGGAAGTGGACGACTCGGGTAACTTCACGTTCAAATCGGGCCGGGTCGATTTCTCACCGTCCCAGACGTTAGTGGGCGGCGAGGCGCCCAATTTTTTTCCTCCTAAAACGGCCCGAGCTGGGTCTGTCGGGGATGCGCACTACAGCCCATTGGTTCGGGTATCGAACAAAAAGGATATAGTCTTTAATGCTCCCGTCATCGCGTTCAATGTCGGCCCCGAGAAAATCTCGTTCTGCAACGGTAATCCTGATTACTCTGTTGTAACTGACTCAGTGGCGAGGATCTGTCCCGATAAGGGCACTGTTGACTTGAAACTCCGGTTTGGCTTCGCGAACGGCAAACACCTGCGTTATCTCAGCTTTGACGCGAACTCCGAGGAGTCGGCGACCCTCGAGTCGTCCACCTTTGCGCCGGCGGAAAGCGACATTCTTCAGAGCGGCGCGATTGAGGTGATCTATACGATTGTGAACGGCAACATGGGTGAGAAGGATCCGAACCGCCAGGGGCTCAACAGCGCCATCAACGGAGAGGGGCCCTCGCTCGACATCCTCGCGCACTTTACGGAGCTCAGCGCCGGATATTCTCCAATGTGGGACGTACGACTGGCCGAGTGGACCAAGGAGGCTATCTCGAAGAATCAAAGGAAGCTGATCACTGACGGCGACGATCTCGAAGCCAAAAGTGCGGCAGGCTTACTGGTGAGCCCGGCTGGGGGGCCGGTGAAGACGACCGGCAATCTGGTGAATTGTCCGGTCGTAGGCTTCACCAATGAATAGTCTCCTGGCACATGATTGCGCTTCCCATGTTCATGCGGGGAAGCGCAATCGGTCTCTCAGCCCGTAGCATAGACTTCGTCCAATGCCGGCCGCATTACGCGGCCCATCCGGGAAAACGTAGCCAAGGTGGCTGTCGCCGTGCTTGGAGCGAACCTCGGTCCGTGCCATGCCGTGCGAGCTGTCAACGTTCTCGACGACGTTTTCGGCCTCGAGCGGCCGCGTGAAACTCGGCCATCCTGTCCCACTGTCGAACTTGTCGAAGGATGCGAAGAGCGGCTCGCCGGAAACCATGTCGACGTTTGTCCCGGTATTCGTTGGCGAAGGGATGCTTGGTTCCCATCAGTCTGCGTGACGCGGTACTGCTCGGAAGTTAATTTCGAGACTGCTTCCGGGTTTTTCCTGTAGGTCGGCATTCGCCGTACTCCATTTTGTTCAGCGTTGAAGATAGATACCGGGCGGTCGACCGTCCGATTACCTCCGGCTATTGAAACGATGCCACGTGGATCGCCACCGGAGGTGCTTCAATCTGTCGGGACCGACTTCTTTGCCCGGGCGACGGGGTCTGACGCTGCCGGAATGGACTTTGGATCGGTGCTCGCCTGACTATTCCTAACGATTATTCCTCAACGACTACCATTCCAAAGTTGAATTTTGGTTTTCTGGAACGCACGGTCACCATGCAAGAAACATACGAGGACAGTTGCCGCGAGGGGCACCGTTGGAGGAGAGAACCAGAATGGACGACGAAATTTCGAGGAGGCGCCAAGTCAGTACGCCGATCGAACCCGCCGCTGAGATCTCGACCGGCTTTCGCACGCTGGACACTCGAACCGATCGGCTACTTTTATCATGGCTGCGTGAGGCGGGCGTTCCTGACGGCGCTCTGAAGGCGAACGAGCCTGCTCCCGATTTCCTTCTCCCCGAGGCAAATGGAAAGCTCGTTTCATCTTTGGAATTGCGACAAACTGCACCGTTGATCGTCACCTTCGTCTACGGGACTTGGTCCCCATTCTGCGCGGCTGAACTACGAGCTCTTCACGGGGCCACCCCTGGTATCCGCGCTGCCGGCGGCAGAGCAATTGCCATAACGCCCGAGGCTGGAGACTTGCCACGAAATTTCAAACGCGATCGCCGACTGGATCTGGAAATCCTCTCCGACCTAGATCTCGGGTTGAGCCTTTCGTTCGGCCTGGTATCCGTGGTGCCGGCGGAGATAAAGAGCCGTCTCTTGCTGCGCGGCCTTGATCTCTCCGCTCCCAATGGCTTCTCCTTTTGGATGTTGCCAATGCCGGCTACCTACGTCCTCGACCAACGAGGGATCATCCGTCGAGCGTGTGTCGGACCGGACTCCATCACGGGAGCAAAGCCCGAAAACGTGCTTGCCGCCTTGTCCGAATTGGATGGGCCTAAGCTTCGCCCTTAGCCTAACCGGAAATGAGACGGGTCAATTCGGAACTGCGTCGTGGCCGGGCTTGTCCCGGCCATCCACGACGTTGCGCCACTTTAGCGACGACGGTTGGGTACCCGCAACAAGCTCGGGCACGAGGAGGCGGGACCGGGGTCTGTGATTTGAATCAAGGAGCCTGCACCTTGTGCGTCAACCTTGCGAACATTGTCCTTGCTGGAGACAGGGGCAGATGCGCAGCGGAGTTTGTCCTGCGCACTCGTCCAGTCACGAACACGGGCAACCTTGATAAAGGCATCAAGCGCCGGCGAATACTGCCTCCCCGCCACGGCCAAAAGCTGCACCTCGCGCCGGACGGGATCGCCCTCGATTGGAACAGCGGCGAGCGACGGCAGCCTGGGAGCGTGTTCTGGCGCCAGGATGGCCCCCAAACCGGCGGATGCCATTTGCTGAAGATGGCTTTC
>DATNJO010001090.1:0-5109 GCA_035603895.1 Pyrinomonadaceae bacterium | reverse complement strand
CCAGGCGCTCTTGTGGCTGAGCCGCTTCCCGATCATTCCGGCGACTTTCCTGCAAGGCAGCCTCGCGGTTCCGCCGCAACCTTTCGCACTACCGACAATGGTGGCGCAAATGGAAGACGGCAAAAGCGCCGGTGAGTTTTGGAGTGCGCTCGGTAGTGTGCCGCGTCCGGCGTTTCATTTGACGGTAACGATTTCGATGGATCTCGGACTCGAGAAGCCGGAAGGACCACCAGTCGTAACTACGGAAACGATTCTCAAGAAGAAGATGCCGCCGGGTGTGGTCGAACCTGTTTTCAGCGACACGTTTTTAATTGCTGGAACTATCCGAAACGACGTCACCCTCGACGTCATCCCCAATGCCGAAGTCACGATCGTCGAGTTAACGCAAACAGCAATTACCGACGCAGAGGGACAGTTCAATTTCTCAGGTCTCGAAGCTGGAAACTATACGCTTCATGTAGTCGCAGCGGGATTTACAACCGTCGACACGCCGATCACGGTGCCGGGCGCGGTTTTGAATGCCTACGATGTCAATTTAACGCCATAGCAAGGGAGGCAAACTCCCCGAGTAAGAAGGAGGAACGAAATGCCAGTCTATTTATCACCAGGCGTGTATGTCGAAGAGGTTCCTGGCATTCCGCCAATAACGGGTGTGGGAACGAGTACCGCTGCCTTTATCGGAGTAGCGGATCCGGCGGTCAACAACCCTGATGGATCAGCGTTTACGATGCCATTCAGGCCCGGTCGCCCGTTGGATCCCGCAGCGCCCGTACCTGCGGATTTTTATGATATCGCCCCACTTGATACGCCGCAGGTCATCACCAGTTGGACCCAGTTCATCACGAAATTTGGCGACTTCCAGGCCGGCAATAACACACTGGCCCACGCCGTCTTTGGCTTCTTCAATAACGGTGGCACCGCGTGTTTCGTAACGCGGGTTGCTGACGCCGCAGATGTGACCCAGGTGCGGGCTGCGTTGCGTCAGCTCGAAGCGATTGACGAGATCGCTATCGTCGCCGTTCCCGGAGCGGTTAACGCAGGTGTTCAGGAAGAAGTCATTTCCCACTGCGAAAACATGAAAGATCGTTTCGCGATCATCGACGGACAGCGCACTACTACGATCACGGTAGGAGCAATACAGGGAACAGTCGGCGACAGCAACTTCGCGGCACTGTATTTCCCGTGGCTCCAGGTCTTCGATCCAGTCACCAAAGCCGATCCCGTCACCCGTGGTCTCATTTTCGTGCCGCCCAGCGGACACATGGCGGGAATCTACGCGCGTGTCGATGCCGAGCGCGGAGTGCATAAAGCGCCGGCCAATGAATCGCCGCGTGGTGTTCTCGGTCTTGAATACCAAACCAGCAAAAACGAGCAGGACCTGCTGAACCCGGACGGCGTGAACGTCATTCGCAATCTGAACGGCAACATTAAGGTTTGGGGCGCACGCACTCTCGGCGGCAACGGCAACGGAGAGTTCAAATACATCAACGTCCGCCGGCTGATGCTTTTTCTCGGGGAGTCGATCGACGAGGGAACGCAGTTCGTCGTGTTCGAGCCAAACAATCCCGCACTCTGGCAACGAATAATCCGATCGGTCAGCGCCTTTCTGACAAACGTTTGGCGCAGTGGCGCGCTCTTTGGTCTAACTCCCGAAGAGGCTTTCTACGTCAAGTGCGACGAGACGACGAATCCGCCGGACGTGCGCGAACTCGGTCAGGTGGTTACCGAGATCGGTGTCGCCATTGTCAAACCTGCTGAGTTTGTCATTTTCCGTATCACCCAACTGACGGGACTCGAGACCTAAAGTCTCTGCACCTGTATCGCGAAACTGAAAGGAGTGAGTAATGGCAACAGGAGAACGAATCGATCCTTATCGCAATTTCAACTTCCTCGTCGAGATCGATGGCATCACGCAGGCGGGGTTCTCGGATTGTACCGGCATTGGCGCGAGCACGGACCCGATCGAATACCGCGAAGGTGGACACGAGATGACGCCGCGCAAGCTGCCCGGTCAGACGAAGTACAACAACATCGTGTTGAAGTGGGGCCTGACCGATTCGCGCGAGCTCTACGACTGGTACCGCGATGTAACCAAAGGAAAGATCGAGCGTAGAAGCGGCAGCATCATCCTCGTCGACTTGGAAGGTAACGAGAAAGTGCGCTGGAACTTTTTCGAAGCATGGCCCACGAAGTGGACTGGTTCCGATTTCAGCGCCAAGGGTACTGATGTGGCCATAGAGACGCTCGAGCTGGCCCACGAAAAGATTGAGAGGGTCTAGAGATGTTCCAGACTGAATTTGAATTCACGCTTCCTCTTGGTTACCAGGACGACGACGGCACCTTGCATCGCGAAGGCACGATGCGTCTGGCGACCGCGGCTGATGAGATTCTGCCGCTGAAGGACCCGCGCGTGCAGAGTAACGAGGCTTACCTGATTGTAATTCTGCTTTCGCGTGTCGTGACCAAGCTCGGCTCGGTTTCAATGGTCACGCCGAAAATTATCGAAGGGCTTTACGCTGCCGACCTCGCTTATCTGCAAGAGTTCTACAACCGTATTAACCATAACGGTAAGGCACAAGTCGATGCCGCGTGTCCGAAATGCGCGCACGCTTTTGCGGTGGAGCTCAACGGCGTGGGGGGGTTTTAGGCTACCCCCTCAGAAAGCTGTACGAGGAGGTAGCCTTCGTGGCCTATCACTTTCACTGGCCGCCGGACGCGATCCTGAATCTGGAACATGCGGACCGGCGCCGATGGGTGCAGGAGATTTCAGCGATTAACCAGCGAGTGAACGAGGAACCGAGTGAACTTCATCGCTAAAAAGATGAGTTACCAGCGACCACCAGCAGCGGTTGGACGCTGGAGCCAATGGGCGCGTTCGATGTCCGGCCGTCACCGGCAGGTGGTTTCCAAACATCGTTTCGTGGTGATGACTCTTTTGCGGCGCACGGTTCCGCTCTACTTCTCCAGTCACCGTTGGGAACTGAAAGCATGGTCGATCTTTCCGCGGATCAATCTGGCAATCGACGTTCGGCCGCAGTCATTCATTTTCAAGACTTCGCATCTATCGAGAGCGGCGCAGGCTCAGCGAATACTGCAAATCAATAACGATCGTTTCGAAGTGAAGCGTCTTGTAGAGAAGAGTCTTGAATTACAGCAAGCACGGCGTATCCGGCAGGAGCGTAGTGACATTGGAACAGCAACCGGAAGAACTGAACGAGAGACCATCGTTGTAACGCCTTCAATTCTTAACGCCGCGGACGTTTTCGGACAAACGGCTTTAGATCGTGTCTTTCGCCGCCTGGTTGTTCGTGAGAGCGAAACGCATACAAAGGGAATTGTAAGAAGGGAAGCTCTCAATATTGTTCGTCGAGTAACGGAAGAGCGCCGCCGTATCGAGGAACGAAGCGAAACAGCGACAGTTTTACGGCAACAACAGCCGGTATCGCTGAATCAGGAACAGATGAATGAGATCACCGGAAGGTCTACAAACCAGGCGAGTGCGCTGGATCGTTTCGGCAGCAACGTGAGAAACGCCGATGCAATGCCGACGCCCTTCATGACGCCCAATTTGAATCTCCAGCAATTAACGGATCACGTGATACGGCAAATAGACGATCGGATCATCGCGTACAAGGAGCGCATGGGAAAGCTTTTCTAACACCAACCTGGTGATGCTATGGCTCTCGTGAAAGCACAAATTACTGTCGAACACACCGGTCAACGGTTCGACGTCTTTTTTAATCCCGAAGAGTACACAATTAACAAAGATAACAACTTCGCGTCGCAAGCGATTCCCGGTTTGTCTGGTCCATTGCTCCAGTTTGTAAACGGCAACATGCGAACACTCGAGATGGAGTTGTTCTTTGACACCTGGGACACTCCGGACCTCGCGAAGAAGGACGTGCGCGAACTCACCGGCAAGATCACAAACCTGCTGGTCATCGATTCCGAACTCCACGCGCCGCCGATATTACAGGTCTCGTGGTCGTCGTTGCAGTTTCGCTGTGTGCTCGCGCGCGCGAGTCAGAAATTCATTTTGTTTGCTGATGACGGCACGCCCGTTCGCGCGCGGCTGAACGTAACTTTCAACGAATTTATCGATGCGGATCGTGAGGCGCGTGAGATCAACCGCCAAACCGCGGATTTCAGCAAAGTCTACACGGTTAGCCAGGGCGAAACTCTTAGTGGCATCGCGACGAAAGTTTATGAGACGCCACTGCTTTGGCGTGCTATCGCCGTCGCCAACAACATCGACGATCCGCGCGCAATTGAAACCGGACAGTCGCTGCTGATTCCGTCGCTGCCCTTCCGAGATCCTGAAACAGGTGAGGTCGTGAACTAAATGGCTCGCTATCCCATCTATGCGCCTGACTATCGCCTCAAGATTAGCGGCGACACAATTCCCGCTGCGCTACGGGCCAACATCATCAGTATCAACTACCAGGATGGAATGGAAGGCGCTGACCGCGTTGAGGTCACGATCGCGAACGAAAACTTGCGCTGGTTGGACAATCCGCTGCTGCAAGTCGACAACAAAGTCAGTCTCTCGCTCGGCTACGTGCCCGATCCGCTCGAAGAAGTCTTCGTCGGCGAGGTCACCGGTGTCGAAACAAACTTTCCCAACAGTGGAATGCCGACCGTCAAGCTCATCTGTCACGATTTTCTACAGCGGCTTACGAAAGGAACGAAGGATCGTGGTTTTCTAATCAATATTCCAACCATTGGGAATTTTCCGTTGCCGGACGTGGCTGTGGCGGCAATCGTTTCCGCAGAGAACCTCCTGATTCCTTCTCCCGATCCAGTGGGCGGCGCACTGTCAGTGCTCATGACGCTCGCGACGTACGTTGCGGCTCCCGCACTCGCACAGCAAGGTGTGGCGCGCCAGCGTGGCACGAGCGACTTCGCTTTTCTAACAGAGCTGTCGAAGAAAAACGGATGGGAGATGTTTATCGATCACACGCAGGATCCGATCGGTTACAGGCTGCGGTTCAAGTTTATGTTGAGTGAGATGTCGCCGAGTTTGTCGCTGAAGTGGGGTGCTTCGCTGATGAACTTCACGCCGCGGATAACTACTGTCGGCGACGCCGGGATCTCGGTGCGAGTTTGGGT